>NZ_JBLWEM020000044.1:0-67068 GCF_048287365.2 Candidatus Electronema sp. JC
CATGGAGATTCTGCGCGATTACGGCTATGTTGACGCGAGAGGAATGGGTGTGCGCACCAAGGTCATTCCTTTGATGCGGCAGCACAACGGCGCGGAGCCGGTCTTTGCGGCCAGCGAGGACTGCCTGAAAATTGTCCTGCCAAAGAGGAAGCAGTAAGGGCAATTCATGAATTGCCCTTACGCCTCTTTATCGGAGTCAGCATAGTGTCTCGTGCGGAGTCACTATGCTGACTCCCTGCGAGTCACTATGCTGACTCCTGTAGAGTCACTACGCTGACTCATAGGGAGTCACTATGGTGTCTCGATAAGAGTCACCATAGTGTCTCCGCTTTAGTGCCCCTGCCCTGCCGCCGCCTTCTTCCTCCTTCCCGTCTTTTTCTCCTGAGCCGCGAGCGGCAGCAGGCTGGCGGTGTATTTCTGGTGGAGATCAAAGAGGAAGGCCACCCGCTCGGCCTCGGATTTGAAGCCGCTTTTGCCGTAGGCAGCGTCCGCAGCCCGGTCAAGGGTCTGATGCGCCTTGAGCAGCACGGGCGGCATGGTCAGCGGATCGTAGAGATCAGCGAGCGAGGCGGCAGGAAACTGAGCGCGGGCATCAAGCACGGCCTGCGCCGCAGCTTCCACCGCCTGCCGCTGTTTGGCGGAGGGATTCTCAGGCCACGGGAAGTTGTTGTAAACGGACGGCGTGTAGCGGATGCGGCTTTCAAGGCGACCGCAGACGGTGTGAACCCACGCCATGTGCATGACGGAGTTCATCACGCCGAAGCAGTACAGCGTTGCCCCGACAACAATCTGCAAGGTGTTGCTGGCAATGATGTCGGGTTCCATGAAACCGATGGGAATATACCGTCTGTTCTCCGAAGAAACCTCTGAAAGAGCGAGATACGGGGAATCAGGCTGCCTGTCTTGCGTGAACAGGGTCGGCTTATTGGCGAATTCCCGGACGCTGGCTGTCGGGCTTTTCAGCCGGAACTCTTTGACCGCTTTGACTCGGTTCATAACGTGATCAAGCTGGCGCAGCCTGCCCGGATCGGCATCTTTCAGCCACAAACACCAGCGGCGGCGGCCTGAAATGAAATCTTCTCCGCCGACATACGGACGGAGATAGCAGCTTCCTTCTGGTTCAAGTCGCAGAAACTCCTCTTTCTCCTCCTGCGTCATGATCAGATTGCCTCCGTCGGTCGGCTGACTTCCCTTTTTCATCGGCGGAATGCCGGGAAACGGGCCTGATCTTGACGGCAGGACAACGTTGGCCGCATCAATCAAGTACGGATTGAGCTGACTGACTTTGCGCGCTTGAGGTTCGGAGCTGGGCGTTTCGTACTCAAAAAGCCACTTCTCCGGCTGATCGCGCAAAGAGAAGCCGATGATGACGCAATGCACCGCTGCCTTCCCCCGCGCCTCCGAGTTCCATTGAAACGTGCGGTGCGCAAAGTTGATCTTCACCTGAGCGGACATCAGCTCTGGCCACAAGATGCCGACCTGCTCGCCTTGCGAGATGGAATTTGTTGAAACAAACGCGGCGGCTGTCGAATCATTGTCCCGCATCATGCTGACAGCCTTTTTGTGCCAGCAGGCCACATAATCAAGGCGGCCAAAACGTCCTTCTTTCCCCCAAATGGCGTTCATGTCCGCCACCTGCTCCGCATTCCGCCACTGATGCCCCACAAACGGCGGATTGCCCATGATGAAACTGAAACTGAGCCGCTCCGCCGGAACCAGTTCGTTCCAGTCCATGCGCAAGGCGTTGGCACAGACGATGTTCGGGCTGGTCTTGAGCGGAATGCGGGCGAAGTAGAGACCGAACTCCTCGGAAACCTGCTGGTTCATCTGATGATCGGTCAGCCACAGCGCCACCTGCGCGATCTGCGCCGGAAACTCCTCCAGCTCAATGCCGAAGAACTGATCCACGTTCAGGCGGATGAGGCCACGCACATCTAAATTCTGCTGGCCGCTCTTGTGCAGCTCGCGCAGGATGTCCAGTTCGAGCAGACGCAGCTCACGGTAGGCGATCACCAAGAAGTTGCCGCAGCCGCAGGCCGGATCAAGGAAGGTCAGACCGCGCAGCTTCTTGTGCAGCTCCTCCAGTTTCCTGCGATTGCCCTTCACCTTGACGAAGTCCTCCCGCAGACTGTCGAGAAAGAGCGGCCTGATCAGCTTGAGGATGTTCTGCTCGCTGGTGTAGTGCGCACCGAGGTTGCGGCGGGCCTGCTTGTCCATGATCGACTGGAAGAGCGAGCCGAAAATGGCAGGCGAGATGCGCGACCAGTCCAAGCCGCAGCAGTCCAGCAGGCTCTGGCGCATGGCCGCATCAAAGGCAGCAATGGGCAGCGGCTCCTCAAAGAGCTTGCCGTTGATGAAGGGAAAGGCGGCAAGCTGCTCGTCGAGATGCCTCAGGCGACGGTCTTCTGGCGTGTTGAGTGCTTGGAAGAAGGCCGCCAGCTGCGGGCCAAGATCGCTGCCGTCCTCGTGCGTGCGCTGCTCGATGAAGTCCTGAAACTGCTGCGGCTGGAAGATGCCGGTGTCCTCGGCAAAGAGACAGAAGAGCAGCCGGACCAGATAGACCTCCAGCGCGTGGCCGCTGTAACCGGTCTCCTGCATCAGGTCGTGCAGACGGCCCATGCGCTCCGCCGCCTTGATGTTGACCGGATCCTGCTCGCGCACCGCGTGGCTCTGATAGCCCGCAATGAAGCCGAAGAGGCGCAGGTGCTTGTGCAAGTCCTTCAGCTCAAAGTCATGGCGGCTGTCCTCCTCCAGATCATAGAGGCGGAAGCGGGCGAAGTCGGAAACAAGGATGCAGCGCGGCAGCTCGCGTTCCTTCAGGCCGGGGAAATAGCCGAGGGCCTGCTGATGGGCGCGGTCAAGGTCTTTGCCCCGCGACTTGTGCTCGATCAGCAGCTTGCCCTTCCAGAGCAAGTCGATGCAGCCGTCGCGCCCGTCGAGCTTCTTCACCCGCTGCTCAAAGCTGGCTACTCTGCGGCGGTCTATGCCGAAGATCTGGAAGAACTCGTTCCAGAAGGTCTTCGCCTCGGCCTGCTCTGAAGCCTCGTCCGCCCACCTCCGTGAGAAGGCGACAGCGCGGGACTTGATTTCGTTCCAGCTCAGTGGGGGCATGGGGGGTTAGAAGCGGCAGCCAAAAAGACCGCCGTCTTCCTTTGCGTCTGTGAGAACAACCGGGAGAATATGCTGGCGAACATTAAAACCGTCCGTGGTTTCCTTAAAGGCATCGTCTTCATTCATAGTGACAATGTATTGGAAGCCCAATTCCTCTGCTGTCTCTGCTCCAGCTTTGAGGGCGCTGACAACTTGCCTGCCGTCCACGCCATCAAAGAGATGGCTGTCATGGACAAGGAAACCGGGGCCGATGCCGCGCTTGGCACAGAGCCGCATGAGCATCATGTCAAAGCAGAATATCTGCATGTTCTTGATGCCCTTGCTGCGGGCACCCTGCATTGGAAAATGAAACTTAGGGCCGTTGGAGCTTTCCTCCAAATTTATGCTGCCTGCGGATTCATAAAGACGCTTGGAAGTTGCCTCAAAGGCAAGAATAGCTTCATCAAGACGGTCTTTCTGTTCGTCAAAATCCCGGCGGAGACGAAGAACAAGACTGATTCGCTCTATGTCGAGTTCATTCTTTGTGCCTTCCAACTGCTCGGCAGCAGCAAAACGCTGCCGCAGAGCCTCTACCTCTGCCGTTTTGCGGGCAGTCTCCGTTTGGAGCATGGAGAACTGCTCCAGCGCACCATGACTTTTGAGAAGATTCATCACTACCGCTCGACGTTGATCAAGAGTCTGCTTTTCTTGTTCCCGCTTTGCAACACGTTGTCTGGCTGCTTCCAGTTCACCGCCAAGGTAATCGCGGCGGTTGCGGATAACGGATTCATGAAAAGCCCGCACCTCATCATAACGCCTGATGGCAAGTCCAGGCAGAGAAATGCCCGCCTCGGCGTAGATGCTTTCCAGCGCATCAAGAGGCGGCGGAGCTTCAGAACACATGGCTGCTTCTAAATCGCGGATGGCGGCATCATCCGCAACATTAGCATTTGCCAGTTTACTGATCTGATAGGTAAGCTGATCAGCCTCGGCCTCCAGCTCGGCATACTGCGGCAGAACGTGGAACTTGGCTAACTGCGCCTGCATGTCTTTGAGCTTGGCCTCGGCAACGGTCACTTGGGTGCGCAGCTCAGAGGCTTTACCGATAAGACTGCCGAAGGCACCGCTTCCTGCTGCTTTCTTCAGCTCTTTCAGTGTCTTTTCCCGGTCGCGGACTTTCTGCCATTCGCTGGCAATCTGCCAGTCAAGATCAAGCAGATACAGCAGAGTTGTCTGCACATCGCCTGTCTGCTGTTTGGTGGCTTGCTGTTCGGGCGTGGCGAAGGCTCCGCTGTTTTGACGGCGGACAAAGTACGGGAACAGCAGTCGGAAGGTTGGCGAACGGCCTTCGTTGCCAGAAAGATTATGCAGGCCGAACATCTTTTCACCGAGCAGAGTTGTCCACTCAGTATTGGAGCACTGCGTTTTTCCGTTGAGGAAACTCGCCCCTTCCTCCACATGCAGCTTCGACATAGTCTTGCTGGAACGTGTTGCTGTTATCGTCTCGCCGCCGAGATCAAAAGTCATTCCGAAGGATTCATTGCAGAGCGTTTCGGAACGGAAGATGGAATCCTTATCCGCTGTCGCACCGCAGAGGAAATGAATAATCTCAATCAGACTGGTCTTGCCTGCCCGGTTTCTGGTCTGCTTGTCTGTTGCTCCGGCTTCCTTCTGCGCAATGAGAATGTTCAAACCAGAATGAAACTCCAGTTCCTTGAACGTTGACAGGCTGCTGAAAATCCGGTGAATCATGGTGTTCTGCGCCTCAGTAGTCCACTGTGAAGTTCAATCGCCCCTATGAGAAACAGAAGATCAAGGGTGAGAACATAGGCATCATACCGCAAGGTAAGTTTCCTTTCGTGCTTTTCAGCAGAACGAGAGAGTTCTTCCCAGAGTGCGGAAGCTGTCTTAGGTTTGGACAGAAGAAGGAGCAGCCTTGCTCCGACGGTGAGTAGGGCGCGTTCTTGAGAGAGATGTTTAGAAGGTAGAATCATGGCCGCACCGCTTTGGGTTCTTCAAAAATATCGCATCGCTCAAAATAGTAGGCAAGCACGGTCAGCACCGCCATTTCATGCTCTGAAGTTCCGCGCTCCTTGCCGCCCGCCCATGCCTGAAGTTCTGAAAACATCTCATTAGGCGACATAGGCGGCATTGTTCCCCGCAGCCGTCCGTATTCATTGCGGAAGGCGACAGCCAGCCGTTCACCTAAGGTTTCATCATACCATGTTTCAAGAAATGCAGAAACTAAAGGGCTTTTCGACATGCCACTTTTGATTAAATCTCTCACGCTTTCAGACAGCGCATTGGCCTCAATCTTGCCTTGCGGAACTGGCTGAACAGTTGAACTGGGAGGAGCCGCCTTGCTGGCCAAGGTTTCAAAGACAACTTGGAGTTCTTTGAAACCGAGCTTGGCTTTTGTTTCTTCGGTGGGAGCGAAGCCAAACCAAGAAATGCAGTCTTCTTCAGACAGACTGCGGAAAATTTTCTGCAGTTCTTCAAGGTTCCAATGTTCAAAAACAATGCCCGGATGGATATTCTTGAGATTAAGAAGCAGTTCTATGACCTGTGGTGGCAATCCGTCATAAGCGTTGTGAACGAAAACCCACTTGTCAAAATGTTTACCCCAATGAATCTTCGCGCCCTCGAAATCCTCTGTGATCTTATCAATGGCATCTTTTGCCTTCATCTCGTTAGGCGCATAGACTTGAAACAGCCGCCGCTCTGACTTCAGAAAACCGTCGTTCTTGCGGTCGCCAATATTGCCCCAAGGGCGGCAGGCCATGAAATCAGCCTTATACGCCAAGCCCATCAGGCGTTCAAAGAAGGTTTGGAATTCATCCCCTTTTGCCCGCAGAAAGGCATTTTCAAACTTTTGCTCGTAATAGGCTTGTTGCAGGTTCATGACAATAGCTGTCGGAGCGGTTTGTCTGTTTATGATACAACAGAAAATTTGCGCAAACAAGAGTTTCGCCCGCGTCTCAAGGCTGGCCACCCGTCTCCGGTCTCTGCCGGAGATCTGAAAGAACTCGTTCCAGAAGGTTTTCGATGTCGCCTGCTTATTGCCTGTTTTCTGAGAAAAGCCAAGAGTGTTCCCGCCACGTTCAGCCGTAAACCGAAGCTGCCGGCTTACGCCGGCAGCGAATGCGCTTGTCAGCCTCTGCGGCTTTAGATATACCCCTCCTGCCGGTACCACGCGCCGGTGCGCTTCAGGCCCTCGTCAAGGTCAATTTTCGGCTGATAGCCCAGCTCGCGCTTGGCCTTGCCGATGTTGAAGGCCCGGTTCTGGCGGAACCAGTCCACGCGGCGGGGGAAGATCGGCGGCGTGATTTTGAAGGGCTTGCAAACCTTCTCGCAGATATGCCCGGCGATGATCAGCGGCAGAATCGGATAATTGGGGATCTTCACCTCCACGCCGAGGGCCTTGGCGGTCTTGCGCACCAAGGTCTCGATGGTCACGTAGTCCTCGTCAGCGATGAGATAGGCTTGGCCGCGCCCTTTGCCCGGCTCCATCGCCAGCATGAACGCGTCAATCAGATTGTCGATATAGAGCGGGTGGTAGAAGGTCTGGCCGCCGCCGAACATCGGGAACGTGCCCTTGCTCACCCGCCGGAAGATCATCTGGAAACGCTCCGGGTCGCCGGGGCCGTAGATCGCCGCAGGCCGGAGAATGAGCGCGTCCATGCCCTTGGCGCAGTATTCGAGGACAAACGGCTCTGCGTCATATTTGGTCTGCTGATAATAGTCGCCGGGCTGAATGGGCGCGTTCTCGTCCGCAGGCGGGTTGTCCACATTGCCGTGCACGCCGCAGGTGGAGCAGTAGACAAACTTCTTCACCTTATGGGCGAAGGCAGACTCCAGCACGTTCCGCGTGCCGCCGACGTTCACTTCGTCGTAATAGCTGTTCGGCACATCTAATTCGCGGAAGGCGGCGGCCAAATGCTGCACCACGTCCACGCCCTCCATGCAGCGGTCAACCACTGCCCGGTCAGTGACGCTGCCGATGATCACCTTCGCCCCCCAGGAGCGGATCTCATCTGTTTTCAGTCCTTCCTGATAATCGAGACTGACCACTTCGTGGCCTTCGTCCACCAGCCGTTTCACCAAGGCTTTGCCGGTGAAGCCGGTCCCGCCTGTGACAAGCACTTTCATCTTTTCAATCCTGTTGAAATTTGTTGTTGAGCAGGCATCTTGGCATAAACGCCTGTCAAGATAATGCGACTGCAATATTTCAGCAGTCGGCAGGACGGTTGAGCGTGAGGATATTTTTTTAAATAGTTATGCCTTCAGCTTTCTGCTTCCTTTTGCGTGTTGTCGCGATTTCATTTCAGTTTTTTCAATTTCTTGGCAACCAGAATCTGCAGAAATAAAAACAGCGGCTGCAAGGAAGAACCGATTTTTTGAAAAAATTCAAAATGATCAATTCTGCCGCCGCCGCAGAGAAGAGTCGCCGAGAAAAATCAAATGGAAAAAGACAAGTGCGGATAATTCAGCATAGGAATTAACACCCATGCGGCTTTCCGTCAAGAAAAAAGCTGGACGGCAATGCGTCTTTTCTCACCCCGCTCCGCCGCTGCCTTCCCGCAGGCGCGGATCAAGCACCTTCTCCATGCTGATGACCACGAGGGTGATGGTCAGCAGGAGGAGGGTGAGGGCGGCCACCGGCGGCAGGAGCCAGTTCCACCAGATGTTCATATAGTAGTACTTCATCGCGTACTGAATCATCATGCCCAGCGATTTGCGGCCCGGATCAATCAGGCCCATAAAGGCCAGCGAGGCTTCCATGAAGATCGCCATCCGGCATTTGGCGGAAAAGCCGATCAAGTAGAGCGGGAACAGCTCCGGCAAAAGGTGGCGGCTGATGATATGCCAGCTGCCGCCGCCGAACTGGGCTGCGGCCCGGACATGCAGGCTCTGCCGGACTATCAGCGTTTGCGCCCGGATGGATTTGCTTGTGCCGGGCCAGGTCATCAGGGCGAGAATCAGGGCCAGCGTCAGCGGGTGCGGCCGGAAGACGGCGGCGACCAAGATCAGCACCATGACCGAGGGCACGGCCATCAGCACGTCGCCGAGGCGCATCAGAGCGAGGTCAAGAATGCCGCCGAACCAGCCGGAGACAAGGCCGATCAGCACGCCAATGGCCAGCCCGACCGCCGCGCAGACCAGCCCGAAAATCACGGTGTTGCGGACAGCGTGCAGCAGCTCGGAGAAAATGTCTTGGCCGCAGTCGTTCACGCCTAAGAGATGCGCGGCGGAAGGCCGGGCAAAGGGCGTGTAGTCCATGGCAAAGGGACTGTGCGGCGACAGCGGCGGGCCGAGCAGGGCGGCGGCGGCGAAGAGCAGGAACAGGCTGCCGCCGACCATGAACCACGGGTCTCGGCGCAGATGTTTCAGGACTTTGTCGTGCATTTTTTATCGGATGAATTGCGTCACAAGGTGGTTGCGCGGAGCCAGACAAGGCGGTTGAGCGGAGCCGAAACCGCCGCCGCCTTCGGCTTCGCTCAGGCGACTGCTTCCGCTCAGGCAGCTTTGATGACAGTGTCTCAGCGTCCGCCTTTCACTCTCGGATCAAGCCAGGCATAGACGAATTCCAGGCAGATCATCGCCGCGAGCACCAAAAGCGAGGAAAAGAGTACCACGCTTTGGATCAGCGGCAGGTCGCGCAGGCGGATGGCGTTGAAAAGCAGCGTGCCCACGCCGGGATAAGAGTGGATGCGCTCGACCACCAGCGCGCCGGTGACCATGAAGGCCAGCCGCATCCCAAAGCGGGTGACCAAGGGCAGCAGGCAGCAGCGGGCGGCGTGGACGTAGCGGATGCGGGCCGCTGACAGCCCCTTGGCCTGGGCGGTGCGGATGTGCGGCTGCCGGATGATCATCACCATGCTGGTGCGGGTGAGGAGGAAATTGCCGGGAAAATAGGCTATGAGCAGCGAGAGCAGCGGCAGGAAGGAATGATGGGCCACGTCCAGCAGCCAACGGTGCAGAGGCAGATCGGCGTAGGCGGTCTCTGCACCGGAGGAGGGAAACCAGCCCAGCTGGAGCGAGAAGACCGCCAGCAGCAGCACGCCGGTGCAGATTTCCGGGATGCCGTCGAGCATGGTGCTGAAGGCGACCAAGCCTTTCTCCAGCCTGCTGTTGCGGCGCGAGGCGGCCTCGACCCCGGCGATGAAGCCTGCGCTGGCGGCGATGACATTGGCAGTGACCAAGAGGAACAGCGTCCACGGCAGGGCGTTGAAGAACAGCTCCGAGACCGGGGCCATGAAGGCGTGGGAATAGCCCCAGTCCAAGCGGGCCAAACGGAGCAGGTACTGGCCGAAGCCCGCATTGCGGCTGTAGTAGGTTTGCAGCTCCGCCAGCTGCTCCGCGCTGAGAACGACATCCTCCGAGCTGGCGTGCATCGCGGTGACGAAGTCGCCGGGCAGCAGCGCGGGCAGGGCGTAGCTGAGATAGATCATCAGCAGGGCCGAGATGCCGCCGGTGAGCAGCAGGTCAGCCCGTGTTCTCCCTTGGCGGACAGCGCGGCGCAGCATCAGCGGATGAGGAAGAGCTTGTTCTGCGCGGTCGGCACGCCGTTGCCCACGCCGCCCGGCGTGTACTGCCACTGCACGCCCTTGGCCGGGTTATAGGCGGACATGGAGCGCGGATAGTACAGCGGCAGGGCGGGCAGCTCGTCAGCAGCTATCCGCTGAATCTCCCAGACCAGCTGCCGCCGCTTCTCCTTGTCCATCTCCCTGACTTGGGCGGCGAAAAGTTTTTTCAGCTCCGGGCTGACTTGTGCGCGGGCGGAGTTGATTGAGCCGGTGGACTGCTCATCACTGAGCAGGCGGTTGAGCAGGATCGGATCGCCGAGCAGGCCGCCGTGGCCGGAAATGGCCAGATCAAAGTCCCAGTTTATGATCCTGCTGTCCGCCGTGGTCTTCTCCTGATTCTGCAAGTCCACCTTGATCCCCGCCTTCTCCAACTGCTGGCGGATGATCTCGCCGTCGCGGTCAGGCCCGGCCATGGACGAGTTGAGCAGGCTGACAGTCAGCTTTTTGCCGTCCTTGCTGAAGAAGCCGTCCGCATCTTTTTTATAGCCGAGCTGGCCGAGCAGCTGTCCGGCCTTTTCCGGGCTGTATTCGTAATCCGGGGTGTTCGGGTTGTAGAACTCATGATCCGGCGAGAGCAGGCCGCAGGAGCCGGGCGTGCCGAAGCCCTGATGGCCCTTGTCAATCAGCTCCTGCCGGTTGACAGCGTGAGCTAAGGCGTGGCGGAACTCCTTGCTGCTGAACGGCGCCTTGCGGTGGTTGATCATCAGCTTCTTGTTCCAGCCGCGCTTGTCCTCAATGATGATCATGCCCTTCTGCCGCAGCGTCTCAGCCATGTTCGGCTCGATGCCGACCAGATCGGCCTTGTCCGTCATCAGAGCAAAGAGCGGATCTTCGGCCCGGACGTAGATCAGGCGGTCCACCTTGGGGCGGCCCTGATAATAGCCGGGAAAGGCCTCGAAAAGATAGCTGCCTTTGACCTTGTCAAAGTTGACGAACTTGTACGGCCCGGTGCCGGTGAAACTGTCCGGGGCCTCGTAGTTCTTCGGATCCTCGACCTTGCTCCAGACATGCTCCGGCAGAATGGGCATGGTCTCCATGAAGGAGAGGAAGGGCGCGTATGGCTCCTTCAGCTTGAAGGTCACCTGCTGCGGCCCGCTGACCGCGCAGGACTCGATTTTGTCCAAGCGAATCCAGCTGTAGGGATGCTTCTGCATGTAGCTGACAGTGAAGACAACATCCTCCGGGCGGAAGGGTTTGCCGTCATGCCATTGCACGCCCTCGCGCAGGGTGAAGACCCAGCTTGCGCTCTCCGGCTTGTATTCCCACGCTGTGGCCAAGGCCGGAACCAAGCCGCTCGCGTCCCGCCAGATCAGGCTGTCAAAAACCATGCTCATGCGGACATAGCCCGGCCCGCGCGGATAATGCCGGTAGGGTGTGGGATAGCCCCAGTCGCCGCCGCCGCTGTCCGCAATGCGGATTTCCTTGACCTGCGCCGCCGTGGCAGGAGTGATCCAGAGAAGACATGCCGCCAGCAGGGCCGCCGCCCGCAGTGTTCGCTTCATTGTCTGCCGCCTTGTGATGTTTTTAACTCATGCGCCCTGCTCTTTTTTCCAGCAGAGCCTGTTTCGTTCCTATGACTGCCCAGTTTTCAGCACTGGCCGTCCATTTTTAAAAACTGAAGGCCCATAGTTTTGCACTGAGCGTCCAGTGAAAGAAAATGGCCGCCCAGTTTCTTTCTATGACGACCCATTTTTAAAAAATGGATGCTCATAGTTTTTCTCTGGGCGGCCATAGGAAAAAACTGACAGCGCAGTTTCTTTCTATGATCATCCATTTTCTTACACTGAGACCTCAGTTTTAAAAAATGGCCGCCTCTTTTTTTATTCGGCGGCCATGAATCAAAAAAATGCTGCGCTCACCAGCCGCGCGAGTAATCCGGCGCGCAGTCCATGCAGAACTGCTTGCCCTCGTGCAGGCGGACGTTGCGCTCGGAGCAAGTCTCGCCGCACTGCTCGCAGGTCACGCTTTTGAAAAGGCGGGCGCGGGCGGGCAGATCATAGGACGGCTCGCTGAAGGCGAACAGCTCCTCGTCCGGCAGACTGAGCAGCTCCTTCTTGAAGGCTTCGCGGTCCATTGTGTCGCGGTCGAACTTCTTCTTCATCACCACGCGCAGTTTTTTGTTCTGCGAGCGGACGAAAAAGCTGAACGCCTGCTTGCCCCGGTCGCGGTAGATCAGGTTGCCTTTGCCCAAGGTGCAGCCGGTGAGATACTGCACCGCGTCCAAGCCGCACGCGTCGTTTTCGGTCACGCAGACCACGTCTTCGTCCGGCGAAAACTTCACGCCCAATTTGCTCTGCGCCGCTTTGGCGGCCCGGTAGCCCATCGCCAGGCCGGGACATTCATGCCCGTGAAAGGCTATGCACTGCTCCCAGTCGCTGTTTTGTGCTGCTGACATCTTGTTCTCCTTGATGAAAAAAAAGCAAGGGCAGACTGCTTGCGCCTCTGCCCGGACAATGTTCAGAGCAAAATGTTCCTGACCGAAATGAACATGGTGTAGGCGCCGACAATGATGATCAACGCCGCGCTGGCGATGCCCATTTTCCGGGCGAAGTCCATGTTCTCGCTGATCTTGCCGGTCAGGTGGCGGCTCTGCGAGAGCAGCACGCCGATGCTGATCATCACCAAGCCCAGCCCAAGGCTGAAGAAGAGGGTGACGGTCAGCCCTTGAGCGATTTTGCCCGCGCCGATGGCGATCAGCAATGTGGCGATGGCCGCCGGGCAGGGAATGATGCCGCCGGACATGCCGAGCAGGAGCAGCTCCAGCTTGCTGGTCGGCTTGGCCGCCGCAGCGGCGGGCTGATGATGGCTGTGCGGCTCGTCATGCGGGTGCGGATGCTCGTGATAGCCCTCATGCGCATGAGGATGGACATGGGGATGCAGGTGCTCGTGGCTGTGATCCGCAGGATGCGGCTGCTGGTGGCTGTGGCCGTGGTCATGGCCATGATCATGCGCATGAGGATGGGCGTGCGGGTGATGATGCTCGTGGCTGTGGCTGTCGTGCGGATGATGATGGTGGCCGCCGAAAAGATGGAAATGGCCGTGGCCTGCGCCGGAGAGCCGCTGCCGCAGCATCCAGATGCCGACGATCAGAATCATGGCGGCGGAGGCCAGGCCGAGCCAGTTGTGCAGGGTCTGATCAGAATACTTCTTGGAGAGCATCGCCGCCACGAGGCCGAGCAGGATGACGCTGAAGGTGTGCGTGACCGTGACGATGGCACCGAGCAGCACGCCGTCCCAGGCGCGGCCTCTGGTGCCGACCATGTAGGCCGCGATCAGGGTTTTGCCGTGGCCGGGTTCAAAAGCGTGCAGCGCGCCAAGGAAGATGGCGGTGGAATACAAGGCGAAAAGGCTGGTCATGAAGGTGCTCCGTTCTTCGTTCAGATGAATGAGGACTGCTCTTCATGACTTTAAAACATATTCACGCCCGCCCGCGCAATGGGTTTTCCGCCTCATTTTTCTAGGGTGAATGACCTATGAGCCGGGCAAAAGACAGCGGCTGTCCTTGGCGGAAGAGGAGAAGAGGCACCAAGGACAGCCGCTGGCCGAGGAGAGAGGTGAGGCGGCTTAGGGTGTGGGGGCTGGCCGCTTTGGTAATACATTTTTTAAGTTCATAATAAGCAGGCCCGGTTTCGTCTGTCAAGGGAAAAAGCCGGTCTGTTTTTTGTCTTGACAAAAAAGGCGCGTTTCAACTACATAGCACAGGCGGAAACAAGAAGCAGATGCGCGGGCAGCGCAGGAAAACGCTCCGTCCTTGCCGGACGGAAGGAGCAGGCATGGCCATCACCCTCAGGCAGTTTGAAATTTTCATCGCGGTGGCGGAGACCACCCAAGTGACCAAGGCCAGCAAAAAGCTGTTCCTGACGCAGTCAGCGGTCAGCATGGCCTTGGCCGAACTGGAAAACCAGCTTGGCGGTCCTCTGTTCGACCGGCATGGCCGCAGCCTCCTCCTCAACGACCGGGGCCGCTACCTGCTGCCCTTGGCGAAAAAGGTCGTTTTTCAGATCAAAAACATCGAGGCCCTGCTGACGGAGCAGAAAAATTCAGTGGCCGGCTTGCTGGAAATTGTCGCCAGCTCGTCCATCGGCAATTACGTTCTGCCCTATCCGATCGGCCTGTTCATGCGGATGCACCCGGACGCACGGATCAACATGCTGGTGGCCAACACCCGCCAGGCCGAGCGGCTGGTGGCGCAGGGGACAATGGATCTGGGTTTTGTCGAGGGCGCGGTGACGGACGAGTCTGTGCGGCGGACTCCGTGGTTTGTTGACGAGATGCGGGTGATTGTCAGCCCCTCGCATCCCTTGGCGGCGCAGGATGTCTTCCGCGTTCCTGAAGACTTGGAGAAAACGGTCTGGGTGCTGCGCGAGGAAGGCTCCGGCACCGTGGAGATTTTCAAGAACCGGCTGGGCAATCACGCCGCCTTGCTCAACGTCGTCACCCGCATGGGCCACACTGAGGCGATCAAAAAGGCGGTCGAGGCGGGCGTGGGCGCGTCCTGCCTGTCCGAGCTGACCATCTGCCGCGAGACCGAGCACGGCTGGCTGAAGAGCTTGGCCATCGAGGGCATCAGCACCCGGCGGCAGCTTTCGATCATCCAGCACCGCGACAAGCAGAGCACCCGCCTGATGGACGAGTTCCTCAGCTTCTGCGGGATGATGACCGAATGGGGCCTGAGCCGGGAATATCTCTCCTCGCCCCGCCGTTTAGACGAGCTGCTCCGGCAGGCCGCAGGCGGCGCGGCAGGCGGCTGCCGCCCCTGAGGCTCAGAGCTTGCTATGAACTTTTCAGCCCGCTGCTGACGAAATCATGCGGCATCAGGATGGAACAAGTTAAAAATACACGCTTTTGATCTCCGCGCCGCCGCCGTCCTGCTGGCCGCTCAGTATCCGCTTGGCGACCTTCCACGCCTCCTTGTGCATGTCGTTGATGCCGATGCCCTGCCAGCCAAAGCCGCAAATGTGCAGGCTGTCGAGCATTTCATGCAATTGATTCCGCCAAGCGAGCAGAGCCGGATAGCCTTCCTCCATCTGCGGGATGCCCCATTTGGGCCGCAATACCCGGCTGAAGACCGGCGGCTCCGGCAGCTCCATCAGCTGCTTGATGTCCTCATAAGCCCGCGCCACGATTTCCTCATCCGGCAGCTCCAGCCGCTCTGGGTGTCTGCGCCCGCCGACCAGCGTTTCCACTAAGAGATGGCCTTCTGGGGCGCGGCCAGGGAACATGTGCGAAGAAAAGAGGGTGCCAAGGGCGAAACGCTGTTCCTGCTCCGGGGCAAGATAGCCAAAGCCGAACGGCACCTTGGCCTTGTCAGCGGCAAAGCCCATTGCTACCGTGGCAAGTTTGGCCTCCGGGATGGACTGCATCGGCGGTTCCGGCAAACCTGCGCCGACCAGCAATTCAAGGCAGCGGTTGACCGGCAGGGCGATGATTAAATGCCGGGCGTGCAATTCAAGCTGGCCGGTGCGGACGAGCCAGCCGTTGCCGGTCTGTTCAACACTGCGGGCAGCGGTGCGATACATGATTTCCTGATTGGGAATCAGCTTGGCGGCCATCGCCTGCGGCAGGCGGGCCATGCCGGTGCGGAAGCTGGTCATCGCGGGCAGCCCTTTCCGCTTCTTGTCCTTCTTTTCCTTTCTCGCCGCGAGCATTTTGGCGATACCGCCGCGCAGCACTGAGCCATGCTCCAGCTCCAATTTGCGCAGACCGGGCATCACGCCTTCTATTTTCAGCCGCTCAATATCGCCCGCATAGGTGCCGGTGAAGACGGCATCGGCAAAAGGCAGCATCGCCTTGCCGAAACGGTGTTCAATCCACTGGGCAACCGTCGGCTCGTCCGGCAAAGGCTTTTTCCATAAATCAGCCATGACGCGGAATTTGGCAGGCCACGACATCAGCGGCGCCTTGATGATCTTGCCAGGGCTTTGCGGGATCAGATTGAGCTTGCCGTCTAAACAAATATAGCGGACAAACTCCGACAGCGGGGCCTTTTCCACTTCGTTGGCCAAGCCAGCCTCATGAATCAGCACCCGGCTTTCGAGGCAGTTGTCCAAAAAGCCATGCGGCCCGCCCTCAGCCAAATAGCCTTCCTCCAAATGCGAGCGCACAGCCCCGCCGGGCTGCTCCTCCTTCTCAATCACCAAAAGTGAAATATCCGGCTGCTTGTGCTTGAGGAAGGTGGCGGCGGCAAGGCCGGACAAACCGGCTCCGATGATCAAGACATCTGAGGAAGATTTCATGGCTGAGGGGCTGGCTGAGAGGTTGCGGAACTGCGACTGACGGCATTCGATGATGTCAATCTAAACAAACACGGTGGCACCTGAAAGTCAACAGCAAATCAGCGGCCAGCCAAGTCGGCGCGGAAAAAGCCTTCCCGACTGCTGCCGCCGCTTGCGGGACGGGCTGCTAAGGCTGAGTTTTGCCTGGCGCGATGTTCTTTTTTCTGTCCTGCCGCTTGTTGCAGTAGTATTCAATGGCATGACTGAGAAAAGCGCCCCGTTTCTTGGGCAGCCGGATTGGTATCTTGAATTTCACCTTGCTCAACTGCGGTGCCGGAGGAGCTGGAGGCATGACCACAATCAATCTGTTGTCCTCAGGCATCACAGCTATCTCAAATTCAATGTCGGCTTCGCCGGTTTTCCCATCTTTATTCGGAATGATCTCGCCGTAGAGGATATGCTTCTGCGCATCCTTTGTTCCGCTGAATATATCTCGCAAGGCTATTTCAACAAACTCTCTGAGTTCCATTGGCGTTCCTGCTTGATTTTTTCGTGAATCTTATGCTATGCTGCACTTCTGCTTCAGCGGACTTCGCTCCCGGCACTGCTTGAGTTTAAAGCCTGCCAGCTTGTTTCGCTATGAAAAAGCCTTTGCATTGCGCAGAAGATCAGACGGAGGCAGCCCTCTGCGGCTGTCCTCAGCATATCAAAATCAGGGCGGGCGCAACAGCCTGCCCCTCCATTGTTCAGTAATTATATATGGCAGGCAACACCTTCGGCGCCCTGTTCAGGGTGACAACGTGGGGCGAGTCCCACGGTACCGCGCTCGGCGCGGTCATTGACGGCTGTCCTCCGGGCATCGACCTGACCCCGGAAATGATTCAGCAAGAGCTGGAGCGCAGGCGGCCCGGCAAGGGCGGCGCGACCTCGCCCCGGCAGGAGCCGGACAAGGTCGAAATCATGTCCGGCATTTTTCAGCCGGAAGGCGCGGCGTGCCCGAAAACCACCGGCACGCCGATCTCGCTGGTGATCTTCAACAAGGACGCGCATTCCAAATCCTACAGCGACTTGCAGGACATCTTCCGGCCCGGCCACGGCGATTTCAGCTATCAGGCCAAGTACGGCATCCGCGACCACCGGGGCGGCGGGCGGGCTTCGGCGCGGGAGACGGCGGCGCGGGTGGCGGCGGGCGCGGTGGCCAAGCAGCTGCTCAACCGGCATGATATCAGCGTCGTGGCGTACACCGTGGCCCTTGGCGGCATTTGGGCGGAAGAGCGCAATCTTGCGGTGATCAGCGAGAACAGCCTCTTCTGCCCGGACAGTGCGGCGGCGGCAAGGATGGAAGCGCGCATCGCCGAGGTGCGCGAGCAGGGCGACACGCTGGGCGGCATTGTTGAGATTCGCGCAACCTGTCCTGCCGGGCTGGGCGAGCCGGTCTTTGACAAGTTAGATGCGGAGCTGGCCCGCGCTCTGATGTCCATCGGCGCGGTCAAGGGCGTGGAGATCGGCGCAGGCTTCCGGGCAGCGGCAATGCTCGGCTCGGAGAACAACGACCCGCTCACGCCGGATGGCTTTCGCAGCAACAACGCGGGCGGCATACTCGCCGGAGTCAGCAGCGGCCAGGAATTAGTCATGCGGGTCGCGGTTAAGCCGATTCCGTCCATCCGCAAGGAGCAGCAGACCGTCAACCTGCGCAACGAGCCGGTGACAATCAAAGTTGGGGGCCGCCACGACATCTCCGCCATTCCGCGCATCATTCCGGTCTGCGAGGCGATGGTCCGGCTGGTGCTGGCGGATCAGCTGCTGCGGCAGCAGGCAGCCCGGCTCAGTTAACGAACCGAAAGAGGACAGAATATGGATGAGAAAGAACTGAGCGGTGCCTTTGTAAGCTCCTTGAAGCGCAACAACAAGGAGATCAAGGCCGACCGGGCGGCGGCCCTCGCCGAGGACGCGCAGCTTGTCTACCGGCGGCGGATGGAAGATTTGGAACTGAGCGTCAAGAAGCTGAAGCGGGAGCGGGACAATATGCTCGACCTCTCGCCGGACAACGCCCAGAGCCTGATTCTTGCCAGCAACTTCAACTGCGAGGACTTCGTGAGCAAGGACATTGATCTTGGCATCCGCATCCGGCAGGCGGAGATCACCTTGGAAATCGCCAGAGAACGCTACAACTATCTCTTCGGAGGGAAATGAATCATGGGCTGGGGATATTATTCAGTGGATGACCGGGCGGCGCGGGCTGCCTCTGTTGGCTATGACACCAAGTCTGCCCGCGAGATCTTCACGCAGCGGAACATCAACAACGCCATGAACCCGCACGGCATCACTGTGCGTGAGTCCCGTGACTCAGTCGAACATCCCAACTCGGTGGCTATCATCCTCGCCTTGGATGTGACCGGCTCGATGGGTTCAATTCCACATCACCTTGTCAAAGACGGCCTGCCAAAGATCATGGGCCGGATCATCCAAAGCGGCACGCCTGATCCGCAGCTGCTCTTCCTTGCAGTTGGAGACCACGAGTGCGACAGCAGCCCTTTGCAGGTCGGTCAGTTTGAATCCAGCGACGAGCTGCTCGACAAGTGGTTGACCTCGGTCTATCTGGAGGGCGGTGGTGGCGGTAACGCGGGCGAGAGCTACCTGCTGGCTTGGTATTTCGCAGGATTCCATACCTCAGTTGACTGCGTTGAGAAGCGGAAGCAGAAGGGATTTCTCTTCACCATCGGTGATGAGCCGACTCTGCCGGAAGTCCCGGCAGTCAGCTTGGAACGCCTGATGGGCCGGGGCCAGCAGCAGACCTGGTCAGCGGTGGAGCTTCTGGACAAAGCAAGGAAAAGCTACCACGTCTTCCACCTGCACATCCGCGAAACCAGCTCAGGCAGCAGACGGGAGGTCATGGACGGCTGGAAGCAGCTCATGGGCGATAAGCTGATCGTTCTTGAGCGGCACGAGGAGGTCTCGCTGGTGATTCCTGAAATCATCGCCGCCACGCTGCGCAAGGACGCGGCAGGCAAGACGGCTGCTGCCGGGACGCGGTCGCAGACTGAAGTCATCTTGTGAAGGGGAAGGTCGTCATCGGCGCAGGCTTCGGCGACGAAGGCAAGGGGCTGGTCACGGACTGGCTCTGCCGGAGCTGTGCCAAACCCTTGGTGATCCGCTTTTCCGGTGGTCAGCAGGCCGGGCATACCGTGGTTGCAGACGGTGTCCGGCATGTCTTCTCCAACTTCGGCTCCGGCACGCTGCTTGGCGCGCCAAGCTGGTTCTCCCGCTTCTGCACAGTTGAGCCTGTGGGCCTGATCACCGAGCTGTGCGCTCTGCTGGGCAAAGGCGCGCAGCCGCTGCTCTACATTGACGCGGCCTGTCCAGTCACCACGCCGTATGACATCGCCCGCAACCGCCAGCATCATCCGCACGGCAGCTGCGGTGTGGGCTTTGGCGACACACTCCGCCGCGAAGAGCAGTTCTACTCGCTCACCTTCGGCGACCTCTTTTATCCGTGGGTGCTGCGCACCAAGCTGGATCTGATCTGCCGCTTCTACGGCGACTGGGCGAATGCGGTGGATGTGGAGGACTTCCTCGACTGCTGCGCCGCATTGATCGGCTCGCCGCACGTCCGCCTCACACGCGGCTTGCCGGAAGGTGGCTGGAGCGATCTCATCTACGAGGGCGCACAAGGGCTGCTCTTGGATCAGCATTTCGGCTTTTTTCCCCATGTCACCCGCTCAAACACCGGCACTGCCAATGCCGTAGCCCTGCACGGCAGCGAGGAGCTGGACATCTACCTCGTCACCCGCGCCTACCAGACCCGGCACGGCGATGGCCCGATGAGCAACGAGCTGCTGCCGCACAACATCAAGGCCAATCCCGACGAGACCAACGTCCGCAACACTTATCAAGGCACGTTCCGACGCAGCCTGCTTGACCTTGACCTGCTTGAATACGCGGTAAGCCGGGACGAGCTGCTGCGTTCAAGCACGCACCGGCATCTGGTCGTCACCTGCTTGGATCATGTTGAAAAGGAGCTGCGCTTCACGCAGCACGGGAGGATCGTCTGCTGCGACAGCGCGGACGACTTCATCGCCCGCATTGCCGGACGGCTCGGCTTCAGCAGCGTCTTTGTCAGCGCAGGCGACGAGGCGGGAGCGGTGCGGCCCTTCAGCCCAGCAGGATAAGCAGCCAGACCAGCACTGCGTTGATCAAGGCGATGAAGACCGCTGCCGATGCGATGTCTTTGGCCCTGCCGGAGAGCGGATGCCGCTCCGGGCCGATGCGGTCAATGGCCGCTTCCACGGCGGTATTCATCAGCTCCACAATCAGTACCAGCAGCAGGCTGGCGAGCAACATGGCCCGCTCCAGCCCGCTCTTGCCCAGACAAAAGGCCAGCGGAGCAAGGACGCAGAGGCAGTAAATCTCTTGGCGGAAAGCGGTCTCCCGCCAAGCGGAGGCCAGCCCGGCCAGAGACCAGCCCAAGGCTTTGCGGAGATGCGAGGTGTTTTGTTTCTCAGCCATGCTTTTTGCCGTCTTCTTCAGCGAACATATCCCTGCTCTTCCAGATAAAGCAGTATGTCCTGCACCGCCTCAGCCGGGGTCATTGTTGAGGTGTCGATCACGATTTCAGGATGAGACGGCGGAATGTAGGGGTCGGAAACGCCGGTCACTCCCTTGACTAATCCGGCCCGCGCCTTAGCGTAAAGGCCCTTGCGGTCGCGCTGCTCGCAGATCTCCAGCGGCGTGGCCACATAGACTTCGATGTAACCGCCGTAGCGGCTGATCAGCCGCCGGTTCTCTTGGCGCGGCTCCTCATAGGGTGCGATAGGCGCGCAGAGGGCGATGCCGCCGTTTTTGGTGATCTCGCTGGCCACATAGCCGATGCGGGTGATGTTCAGATTGCGGTGCTCCTTGGAGAACGTCAGCTCTGAGGAGAGATTCTTCCGCACGATGTCGCCGTCCAAAAGTGTCACCGGACGGCTGCGCATTTCCATGAGGCGCACCATCAGGGCCTTGGCGATGGTTGATTTGCCGGAGCCGGACAGTCCGGTGAAAAACACGGTGAAGCCCTGCCGGGAGCGCGGCGGAAAGGAGCGGCGCAGCTCGGCGACCACGCCGGGAAAAGAGAACCATTCAGGAATCTCCAAGCCCCATTCCAGCCGCCGTTTCAGCTCCTTGGAGCTGATGCTCTTCACTGCCTCGCCGTCGGCCTTGTCAAGGCGGACATAGCAGGCCCGGTCTTCGGCATAGCCCATTGCCTGCTCCGGCACCATCTCAATGCCAATTTCCTCAGCCAGCGAGGCTGCCAGCCGCTGGGCCGCGCCGCGCGGATAAAACAGCTCCGCATCGCTGTCGGCAAAGGGATCGCCGTGGTCTGCCGCGACCATGAAATGACTGCATCCGTAATTTTTGCGGATCAGAGCGTGCCAAAGGGCTTCCCTTGGCCCGGCAAGGCGTTCGGCTAAGGGAATGATGCCGAGCTGGATCATGCTGGCCGGAAACTGGCGGACAAACTCCTGATAGCAGTGCACGTGGGTGTAATGCTCGCGGCTGCCGGGATGATCCAGCCCCACCGCAGGCTGGAGGAAAATCGCGCTGCCTGCTGTGCGGGCGGCGGCCAGCACCATCTCGCGGTGGGCGCAGTGCAGATACTCCTTGGTGTGAAAGCCCAGCACCCTGCGCCAGCCCTGCTGCATGAAACGGCGGCTTGTCTCCGCCGGAGTCAGGCGAAATTCTTGAAAATCATAGTGAATGGGCAGAGTCAGACCTTCCAGCGTCCCGCCGAGATACCAGTCCTTCACCTGCGTGAACAGGACCTGCACGCCGGGATGCCGCTCCGGCTCGCTGGTTCCGTAAACCGCCTCAGCCTCGGCCTTTTTGTCCGGCTGCCAGATGTCGCTCACCGTCAGCACAGCTAAAAGAAAACCTTCGCCGTCGTTGAGGGCCACGCGGCTGCCTGGCTCCAGCTTGGCGGCAAAGGCTTCGCTGACATCCAGACAGATCGGCAGCGGCCAGACCGAGCCGTCAGTCAGACGCATTTCTTGCAGAACCCGTTCGTAATCCGCTTGGCAGAGAAAGCCGTTCAGGGGATAAAAGGCCCGGCTGAGCAGGCCCTCCAAGTCGCAGAGTTGACGGCGGTTCAGATCCAGCGCGGGCAGGCGCAGGGCTTCGGCCCGGAGCTGCTCGGCCCGGCAGAAATGGACCAGCAGGCTTTCGGAATAGGGCGTGGATGAAGGATTGTTTTCAGACATCGGAATGAAATTTCAAGGATGCTCAGAACGTTGCCAGCAAAATCCTGAATAGCGGTAAAAATATTGAACTTTTTGCGCGGATACATTATACCTATTCTATAGGGAGGGAGTCAGCTTATCAGGGTTGAGGAGCAATGCAGGCGTTTTGGCCTGCGCAACAGAAACCGCAGAGCTGCTGAGAAAAATGAGTCTCCGTGATGCCGTCCATATCCTGATGCTGAGTCCGATCTACTTCTACCTGCCGGTGCCGCAGCGCCTGCTGCTGGCCAAGGAGTACTGTCTGGCCGCCAACAGCTTCCGCCGCTGAAGCCTCTCAGCCGCGCCGCAGCGGCGGGCTGTCCGGCGGCTGCCAGTCAGCGTTCAGCTCGTGCAGTTTGGCGTACTTGTACCACGTCCCCTCGAAATTGCCGACCGCGATGACCAAGCCGGGCCAGCCGTCGAGAATGCCTTTTTTCAGGATGTACATATGGAAGAAGGACCAGAGGCCCCGGCTGAGGGCGGTGAGCATTCCTGTCCGCCGTCCGCGCTGGCGGAGCTTCTCCGCGCCGAGCGTGGAGTAGCGGTTGGCCTTGCGTGCCACTTCCTCCAGATTTTTGTAGGGAAACTGCCAGATGGGCTGCTGAAGATAACCGGCTGGCCTGCTGGAGACAATCTCGTATTCCTCATGCACCGGGTCGGTTTTCTTGAAGCGCAGCGCGCCCTTGCGGAAGAGCTGCGGCTGGCGGTAGTCGGGATAAAAACCGGAATGCCTGATCCAGCGGCCCATGAAAAAGTTGCGCCGGGGGATGTAATAGGCATCCGCCGCGTCTGACAGAGCAACCGTCGCCAGCATTTCGTCCCGCGCCTCCGGGGTGCAGCGCTCGTCGGCATCTAAGGAAAAAATCCAGTCGTGCGCGCAGGCGGCCATTGCCCGGTTGCGCAGGTCGCCAAAGCCCTTGAACGCAATCTGCACCACCCGTGCGCCCAGTTCAGCGGCGATCTCGGCGGTGCCGTCGGTGCTGAAGGAATCGGCCAGCACAATCTCGTCCGCCCAGAGCACGGAATTGACCGCCTGGCGGATTTTGTCCGCCTCGTTCCACGCGATGATGTAAACAGAAATTTTGCTCATCGCACAGGACGGGGCGGCGGCATGGCCGGTCCGGTGCCGGGAGGCCGCTTGGCCGCACCGCCGCCTGCCAGCTGAATGACGATGTTGTCGGTCTTGCGCAGCCGCTTGGCCAAAGTTTTGAAGAGATGGCGGGCTATGTCCGGATATTTCTCCAGCAGCTCCGGCAGTTTGTCGCCTGGATACTTCTTCACCTTGGTACGGCCCACCGAGACAATCGAGGCGTAGCGCGGCTCGCTGAGAATGCAGGCCATTTCGCCGAAATATTCGCCCGGCTCGGTGATCTCGGCAATCTTCTTGCCCTGCTTGAGCACCGCCACCTTGCCGCGCACCAATTTGTAAAAATTGCGGTCGTCCTGGTTGCCTTCCTGGATGATGATGTCGCCGTCCTCGTATTCCTCCACCGGCGGGCTGACCAGATACGGCGGCAGAGTGTCCTGCTGAATGACCGTGTTGCCCTCCACCTCTTCAAGGCTGGTTACACCCTGAAGCGCTTTCAGGATGGCCGCGTGGCGCAGGGTGTACATGCCGGACTGGACAGCGACTTTGCGCAGCTGCTCTTCCGAAACCTGCGCTTGGATGGCCTGCGCCACCTCGCTGGTGACTTCCAGCAGCTCAAAAAAACCGACGCGGCCCTTGTAGCCGCGCCCGTTGCAGACCGGGCAGCCTTTCGGGCCGTAGAGCTGGAAGCCCGGCTTGTCGATCTGCTCCTCAGTGAAGCCGATCTCTATAAGCCGCTGCCGCTCCACAGTGACCGGCTGCTTGCACTTGGCGCAGAGGCGGCGGCCCAGCCGCTGGGCCAGAACCATGGTCAGCGAGCCGGCCAGAATATAGGCGGGAATGCCGATGTCCACCATACGGCTGACAGTGGCCACCGCGTCGTTGGTGTGCAGGGTCGAGAAAACCAAGTGGCCGGTCATGGCCGCCTTCATGGCGATCTCGGCGGTGCTGATGTCGCGGATCTCGCCGACCATGATGATGTCAGGGTCTTGGCGGAGGAAGGCTTTCAGGGCGGCAGGGAAGGTCATGCCGACCTCGACGTTGACGTTGACCTGATTGATGCCCTTGAAGTTGAACTCGACCGGGTCTTCAGCGGTGAGGATTTTGATGTCCTCGCTGTTGAGGGAGTTAAGGGCTGAATACAGCGTTACGGTTTTGCCGGAGCCGGTCGGCCCGGTGACTAAGAGCAGACCTTGGGGACGTTCAAGACAGCGCCTGAGGGCTGCAAATGTCTCCACCTCAAAGCCGAGCTTGGTCAGGTCAACATTCAGCGAGCCTTTGTCCAAAATACGGAGAACGATGCCTTCGCCGTGCAGCAGCGGCAGGGTGGAAACACGGAAATCCACCGCTTTGTTGCGGCCCAGCCGGATGCTGATGCGGCCGTCCTGCGGCACCCGCCGCTCTGTGATGTTCAGGCCAGCGAGGATCTTCATGCGCGCCGAGAGCGCGTTCTTGATCGTCAGCGGCAGGTTCATCGACTTGTAGAGGGAGCCGTCCTTGCGGTAGCGCACCTGCATGGTCTTTTCAAACGGCTCGATATGGATGTCGCTGACCCCTTCCTGCACGGCTTTGACCAGAATGCCGTTCACTAATTTGATGATCGGCGCGTCATTGGCGGAGAACTGGCTGAATTTGTCGTCCTCCTCATTGCCGGAGTCCTCAATCTCGAAGTCCTCCGCCGCGTCGGAAACCAATGCGCCCCAGTCCTCGACCTGCTCGACCTGCTCAACCTGCTCCTCCTCACCGGTGGCGAAAAAAGATTTGTATTCCTCGTCGCTGATTTTGTAATAAGTTTTATACGCCTCGACAATGTTTCTGGTGGTGGAGACGCAGACGTTGAGGGCCAGCTTGAGGGTGTTCTGCAGCTCCTCGACCTCCAGCGCGTCAGTCGGCTCGGCCATCGTGATCTGGAGGGTGTCGCCGGCCAGCCGGAGCGGGAAGGCCATGTACTGCTTGGCCGTCTCGTAGGGCAGCAGCTTGAGCGCCTCAGGATTCGGCGCCTCCTCGGCGATGTTGACCAAAACGTAGCCATGCTGCCTGCTGAGGAAGTTGGCAATGGTGTCTTCCTCAATAATGCCGCCGTCGAGCAGTATCTTGCCCAGCCGCTCGCCGTTTTTCTTGTGGATGGCCTGCGCGTTGGTGAACTCGGCAGCGGTGACATAGCCCGCTTTCTGCAGCAGCTCGCCGATTTTCAGCTTGCCTGCTCCGGTCTGATCTTTGACGGTCCGTTTCAACGCCGCCTTCGGATCTGCCGCCGCTCTTCTGGACGGCGGTGCCTCCGCTGCTGTTTTTTTATCCATAATCTCCGAACCCGATCAAATGAAATGAAAAATGCGCCGTGGCCAGAAGCCTGCTGTATCTTACCGCAAAAGAAAACCGGCCAAAAGGTTTTTTCCCGTCAGCCCGCTTTTTACGCGGCCTCAGTCAGGGCCGGATGAAATTTCTGTTGACATCCCCGGCCCGCGCAGTAAAGAGAAAGAAGCAGTTCAACAGCCTGTTCAGGCGCGTAAATCAATCCGCAGGAGACAACATGGACATCACCAACATTGAGACCATTCCCGGCAAGACCATCATCGCCCACTACGGGCTGGTTTCCGGCAGCACTGTGCGCTCAAAGAACGCCTTCAGGGACATCGGCGCGTCCTTGAAGAACATCTTCGGCGGCGAGCTGAAAAATTACACCAAGCTGCTGGACGAGACGCGGCAGGAGGCGGTCAGCCGGATGCTTGAGCAGGCCAAGGCGCTCGGCGCGAACGCGGTGGTCAATGTCCGCTTCGCCACTTCGGACGTGGCGGCTGGCGCGGCGGAGATCTACGCCTACGGCACCGCAGTACGGGTCGAGTGAGGGCAGAAGCATGACAGATCTGATATTTTTCGCCCTGCTCTTCTGCGGCTCCTATCTGATCGGCAGATATAAGGAAAGAAAGCATTTCGCCGACATCATCCGGCGGGAGAAAGAACTGCTCCTGCTGCCCGCCCTGACCATGAAGCGGGCTGAAGACCGGCCTGTGGCCAAAGCCGAGCTGGTCACAGGCAGCGTGGTGATTGCCGGAGATTTTTTCAAGCAGGTCATGGCCCAGTTAGCCAGCTTGTTCGGCATGAGAATCACGGTTGCCGAAAGCATGATGGACAGGGCGCGGCGGGAGGCTCTGCTCCGCATGAAGGCCCAGGCAGCCGGAGCGGACGCGATTCTCAACGTCCGCTTTGAATCGATGAAAATCGGGGCGCGGGAGAAAGTCGCCGGGGTGGAGGTGCTGGCCTTCGGCACAGCGGTGTATTACCGGCAATGAAGTTCGAGCCGCGTTACACGGAAGAAAATTTCAACGTCCCGGAGCAGCACGAGCTGCGGGATTTCTTCCGCCTCAGCCTATATCTGCTGGGAATAGTCTTCGGGCTGTACATAGTGCTGGGCTTTGCCGCTGAAAAAATCGCCGAGCGGCTGCCGCCCCGCTTTGAAGCGGCCATTGCCGCGCATTTCACCGGCAAACTTGACGATTCCGCCTTTCCGGCCAGCCGCGACTATCTCCAGCAGGTGCTTGACCGTCTTGTCAAGACCGCTGATCTGCCTGATTTTCAATACAAGATCACGGTGCAGGAGCAGGAGGAAATCAATGCCTTGGCCCTGCCCGCAGGAAGAATCGTCGTTTTCAGCGGCCTGTTGGACAAGCTGCGTTCTGAAAACGAGCTGGCGATGGTGCTGGCCCATGAGCTGGGGCATTACGCCCATCGCGACCATCTGCGCGGGCTGGGCCGTGGGCTGGTGCTGCTCTCCATCACCGCCGCGCTGGGTTTCTCCGGCGATTTGCCCGGCTTCATCGCTCCGTCCGTGCAGACCTTCAGCCTGAAATATTCCCGCGAGCAGGAAGCGGCTGCGGACATCTTCGCCCTTGACCTTGTTGTCCGCAGCTATGGCCACGCAGGCGGCGCGCTTGATCTGTTCGCCATGTTTGAGGAGCAGGAGCGGAACACGCCCGCGCTCTTCTCCACCCACCCGGACAGCCGCTGGCGGCGGCAGAATTTGGCCGACCGCATCAGCCGGGAAGGCTGGCCGCAAAAGACGGTGCAGCCGCTTCCGGCCAAACTGCCTTTTGCCGAAGAAGTCAGCCCTCAAGCATGATGCTGCTCTATCATGCCGAAGAGTTCCTGCTCACCATTTTCATCCTGCTTTTGATGGAATGCGAGCAGGCATCTGCCGTGTTTCGCTTTCGGATAGACCTGTTCAAGCAGCGTCTTCCATGCCTTCAGGTCGAAAGAATGCGGCAGCCCGCTGATCAATGCCGCAGCTTCATGCTGGAAACGTGCTCTTTTTTCAGCAAAATTGCCGCCCGCAAGCCATGCAGGCAGCGGCAGCTCAAGAAGAGTCTGAGCCGCCGTGCCGTTTTCTTCCATAATCCCGTCAAAAGCGTCACGGTCGGCGGTGACAAAAGCGCAGGCAGGCAGGGGCTGGCTGCCACCGACCAGCAGCTGCCGCCATGCCTTGAGCCGCAGGCGGGCGCGGCGGCTCTCCGATGCCGGAAGTTCCGTGACAGCCGACAGCGCGGCCTCCTCATCGCGCAGAGTTCGCAGCAGCCTTTGCTCACGCAGCGTAATCCGGCGCAGGCTCTGCCGGATTTCCTCCTCCTGCCGGTCCGCGCTTTCGCCCAGCTTCAGCACCAGCCGGGCCTGCCAGAGTAGAGCGGCCCGCTCCTTGTCCTCTGCCGCCGCGCCGCCGCTCTGCCGCCGCAGCGCGCTGACGATGGCATCTTGGCTTTCCATCCCGCTGCCGCTGTTTCCGGCCAAGGAAAGCCCGATATAATCGCCGGGACGCTGGCGCAGTTCCTTAATCAAACGAAGAAAACGCTCCTGATCCGCGCCGAGCGGTGCCGGGCAGTGAAAGCGGAGCAGCCCCTGCGCCAGCAGCTGTCCAGCCAGCGGCGGGATGTCATTCACGTCCGGCAAATCGTTTTCCGCCGCTGCGAGATAGACAGCTTCAGCAAAACATTGTACAAGGGGGAACAGCATCTCATCTTTGGGCAGAGTGTCCGGGAACACGCAGAAACTTTGAGGCATCATCATGAACACATTGTATGAGAAATTCACCTTCGCCCTTGCCGCTGTCATTTATCTGTTTTTTCATCTGCGGGGCGGCAGGACGGCGGGAGAGATGCTGGCCGGGACGTTTTTGCAGCTGCTGACCACTGCGCCCTACTGCATCGGCTTTACGTGGATTTTAACCCGCATGATCAGCTGGCTGCATCACGGGAAGAAGCTGGCCTGGGACCGCGTCGCCCGGATTTTCCTGGCAGCCGGCATTTTTTTCGGTTTTTTCTTCGGCCTGTATGAACACGCCGAACAGACGGAGCAGGAGCGGCTCCGGCTGGAGCAGCGGCAGCCTGCGCGGACACTGCCACAGGCCGCCGGACAAAGAGGCTGCTACGCCGTCTCCCAGACCATCATGCCCATCTCCATTTCGGTCTGATGGCGGACTTTGCCGTCTTCAGCGGTGAAGCGGGCGATGACCTCACGGATCAGCTCCGGCTGCGGCTCAACATCGCTCTGGGATTCGATGAAACCTTCGACATGCTCGAACGCCTCCTCGACCGTGCCTTCCCAGTCCCAAGTCCGCCGCACAGTCTCAATTGCAACGCGGATGCCCATTCCGGCCAGCGCGGCCTGCACCGCCTTCGCGCCGGGCGGCGGGCCAAAATTCAGCCCATGCGCTTGGAACGCCGCCTCCATGAGCGGATTGCGCCGCAGCTCGCCCCAGCCAGAATAAACGCACCAGCGACGGGAACAGCGGTTCATGCGGGCGACATCCTCGACCGTGCGCACTGCCGGAGTCATCGCGGCCCAGACAATGTCAAACGCCTTTTCCAGACCATGCTTGGCGACCGCCTCATCCGACCACGGCCCCTGCACGGTGGTGACATTCTCCAGCCCGTGCTGCTGCCGCTCGGCTTCCAGCCGCAGCAGCATTCCTTCCGACAGGTCAAGGCCGGTCACGCGGGCCGCCCGCTTGGCCAAAGGCAGGGTGTAGATGCCGGTGCCGCAGCCGATGTCCAAAACCGCCGCGCCGTCGATCCGCACCCCGCGCTGCTCAGCCATGCTGATGACTTTGCCGGTTTTCTCCAAGCTCTCCTCTGAAAAAGGCGCAGGATACCGCTCCGCCATCTTCTCCCAGAATTTTTTCTGCTTCTCCGCTTTGGTCATGCGCTCCTCGTATGGTGTTGATAATGCTGTGACAGGTTCAGGGCAAGCATAAAAAGACAGGCGGCGTTCCCGAAAAGCTGGAAAACCGCTGCGGAACGCCTGACCTGAACCAGCTGTTTTTTCTTCTGAATGGGATGTGTTGCTCTCAGCTCAGAACCTGCGGGAAAAGCTGTCCTGCACCTCAAGCCGGGGATTGACCATCACCACGCTGTCCTGAAGGCGGCCTGGCCGCACGGCGTATCTGCCGCCCTCAGCGGTGATCAGCGGGACTTGACGGCTCCGCTCAAACGCGTCGTAGCCTTCCTTGAGGTTCGCCCAGAAATCAGCCCAGCGGGAATTTTTGTTCTCACGTAGATTTTCCTGGGTCATGCGGAAGGGAAAAACATGGATGCCGAACTCCTTCTGCCCTTGCAGGAAGGCTTGATAGGCCAGCAGGTAAATTTCTTCAATCTGCATGTTGCCCATCGCGAAGCAGCCTTCAGAGATGCACTTGCCATGCACCATGATGGCGCCGCCGGTGCGCTTGTTCTCCCGGTCAACCGCGTTGGGATAGCCGATGTCAAAGGAGAGATGATAACGGCTGGCCGGATTGAGCTGGCCGCCGGAGACAGTGTAGAATCCTTCCGGGCTTTGCTGGTCGCCTTCGCGCAGCTTGGGGCCGATGGAACCGGAATAGGTGCAGATCGGGTAGGTTTTGAACAGCTCGAATTTTTCTCCTATCCGCAGCCATACCTCAAGCTGTTTCGGCTGTTTGAAGACCCTCATGAAAACCGGGCCGCCCAGCTGCATTCCTTTGGCCTTGAGCTGCCGCAGCACACGGGGGCGGGCGTTGGCCATGAAGGTTTCAGCCTTCGGGCTGGTGGGCAGAAATTCCTCCAGCAGCTGGGCGGAGGAGCGGAAGGGAGCCAGCAGCAGGGCGGCTCCCAGAAAGGCGGCGGCAAGGCGGGGCATGGCGATGTCCATCGGCGGCGGCTCCAGTGTCTGCGGTTCAGGCCGTCTGCCCGGCTTTCGCCTTGGCGTAGGCAGTGGCGGCGCATTCGTTTTTGCCCAGATCCAGCTCTTCGGCACGGTCCGGGTCCACCTGTTCCAGCCCGGCGTTGATCCGCCGGATCAGCGCGTACTCTTCCGGCTGCGGACGCAGGTTGTCCTTGATGAACTGAATGAAATCAGCCTCGCCGGGCAGACTGTAGATCGCTTTGTTGCGCTCGATGATCTCACTCAGCCGGGCGGTGAAGATGAGCCGCGCGTCTGCTTCTGTCCAGTCCATGTAATGGCCGGGCAGCACGCGGATGTCTGGATCAAGCTGCTGAAGCCTGCCTAAGCTGCGGTGAAGCTGCGCGGCCCATGCTTCAGCCTGTCCGCCAAGGTCCGGTCGTCCCACCGAAGAAAGGAAGACGGTGTCGCCGGTGAGCAGATGGCTGCCGCCGATGAGATAGCAGGTCGAGCCGGGCGTGTGGCCGGGGGTGAAAATTGCCGTCACCTCTGGGCCGCCGCTGGAAAAACGGTGGATGCCGCCGTCGTGCAGCGGGAGGTACGGCATCTTTGAGCTGGCGAAATCGCCGGGGTTGGCATGAAAGGCCGCGCCGGTCTGCTCGGCGACACTTCTGGAGCCGGCAATGTAGTCGGCCTGAAGATGGGTTTCAAAGGTTTTGCTGATCCGGCAGCCTTTCTGCGCGGCGAACTGAAGATAAAATTCAGTGTTGCGGGAAGGATCAAAGAGCATCATCTCCTTGCCGCAGATCAGGCCGTAGGAGCAGGATGCCTTGCCGGGCCGGATGAACTGATGCAGCTCGTAATCCGGGCCTTGGAAGGCCAGCTTCGGCACCAGCATGTTGCCCCAGCTTTTGATCCCGCCCGCCATGTAGCCGACATCCTTCCATCCATGCTTTTCAAGAATTTCGGCCACATATTTGGCTGACCCCTCTTTGGCGCAGATGATGCGGACGCTGCGGTCTTTCGGCACCTGAGCAGCCGACTCCTGCTCCTGCTCCATGAAGCGGTAGTAGGAAATGTTGCTCAGGGCGAAGGGCTTGGGGCTTTCCACGCGGAACCGGCTGAAATCCTTCTCATTGCGGACATCAAGCACCAGAATGTCCTCGCGGCCCTGCTCCAGGCAGCCGAACAGCTCGGCGGCCTCATAGCTGAAAATCGTCATGAAAAAAATCTCCGATACAAAAAAAGGAGGCGGTCAGAGCAGTCCGTCGTTCTGCCGCGCCAGTTTTTCTATTTTCCCGGCATCGACCTGCATGTGCAGCTGAATGAACAGATCGCCAAGATTGTTTCTGGTGTGCGGGATCAGCATGTCATGCCCGGCTTCATAGGTGCTGACCGCCTGCTGGAACTCGGCATCATAAAGCTTGTTGATTTTGCCGTTGTAATATTTCAGCTCCCGGAGCATGATTTTAAGATATTTTATCCGCTCATGCTCGTCCAGCTCAAGCCATTTCTGGTAAGCGGCGACTGTGGCCTCCGGCGAAGGGCCGCCTGACGCGAAACAGGAAGAAAAATCAACCTGCTGATAGATGCCCCGGAGCGCCCAGAGCACGGCGGCCTCAACCAATGTCCGCTGCGCGCCATGCAGGCCCTCCTTGGTACGGGACTGCCGGGCGAAGCTCATGCTGCCTTCGCCGTAGCCGAAGCCGATGGAGAATTTTTCTGATTCCGTGTAGCTGTTGAGCGTGAGCGTGGTGGCCGCGCCGACAGTGTTGCTGACCGCGTCCCCCAGATAGATGGTCAGCGAAAGGCTCCGCGAGGCTCTGGCGACACCATATTCAATGTCCGCCTCGCCGTTGCTGCCTCTGGTCTCCGCGCCGCTGCTGTGGCCCTTGTTGACGTAGTCGGCAGTGTCGTTCTGGGTGTAGATCCCTTTGACCCGCAGCACCACCGATGCGCCATATTTTTTGGCCAGCTCGCGCACATAACTTATGTCCAGCCTGCCAAATTTATCCTCCTGCATCAAGCCGAGCGGCGGCGAATAGGGAATGATGATTTTTTTATGCGAGATGCTCCGCCGGATGACAGCCTCGAAATCATATTTGCCGCCGTCAGCTAACGGTCCGTTTTCCCGCGCATATCTGCCGGTTAAAATTTTACTGTCCGACAGAACCGGCACAGTTCCGTCAAAAAAGTCGTCAACCAGCAGCAGAACAGCGCCGGTCTCTGTCTGATTGACCTTTTGGCCCATGCATCTAAGGGTTTCCGTCAGGTTGGTCAGCGCAGGATGCGGAGTTTCCGCCGTGATGTTGGACATCGAGGAATTGATGTTGGAGCAGCCGCTGGGCAGCAGAAAAACTGCGCCGCTCAACCATGCCGTTCGGATAAAGGCGTTCATCGGAATGCAGCAAGAAAAAAGCCCGCAGCATAGCGGGCGGAGACAGCTCTCGTTGTTCAGGAAAATTTTTGAAATTTCAGCGGGTCACTGACATTCAAAAACAATGGTGTCCACATCTATGTACTGAAAGGCATCACCGCCGCCTTCATTGTAATTTCCATAAAAAACGCATTTCGGCTCAATGAGACTGTCCACTATGACCGTGCCGTCCGGTGTCAGAAACTGGCCGTTGGTGCTGATTGAAGCGGCAGCAGCGGTTTCTTCTGCCGCGCTGCTTTGCCGCAGCACGCTGGCCCTCTGGCTCATCACTGATTTCAAACTGGGGGCGATTTGCACGTCAGGAATGGAAACTTTTTTAATTTCGGCAAAAACCTTTCCCTGGCCGCCGAAAAACAAACCCAGCAGAAGAAGTGAGAAAAAAATATTTCGCATGTCACAGCCTCCCTGCCGCTCAGTCGCTGGTGATCACGTTGATGCCTTGAATGCTGCCGACGCTGCTGAAAGAATTGACAGTGACCGGTCCATTGATGACCGCCATCTGGGTGACAGACTCGGCACTGCCTCGGAACACGTTGACTCCCTGCACCACATTGTCGCCGTTATCCAAATTCAGGGAAAGACCGTACTCGACCGCCGCGACCTGAACCACGTTGCCGTTGCACGACGGATTGACAATCACGTTGACTCCTTGTGTGCTGCCGCTGTCGTTATAGGAGTCCAGCGTCAGCTCGCTGCTGACATGCGCCCCTTGAAACAAACCTGCGTCAAAGGCATCGGCAAACTGGTCAAACACGCTGAAGTCGGCGCACAAAGCTGCTGATGAATGCAGCAGCAGTTTCGCCAACAATGTGATCAAACATGTTTTTTTCACCATCACCGACTCCTCCAGACAGACAGGCGCACCTGCTGCGTCCGCAGCGCGGCATCATGTTCTCTCCGCTTGGCCCCTGCTTCTGATCAGATCCCAAACGCAGCTCCTGCCGCCGTCATGCCAGCGCAGGAGGATGCGGAGCCAGACCGCCGCACGGCTTCTCCTGCCGCTGACCGATCACTCGCACTCCGCACCATTGCAGGTGGTGATCAAGTTGGCGGCCTGAACCGAATAGTCGTTGTCCGAGGAGCTGATGTTCAGGCCCGCAGCGACAGCTGTCCCCTGCATGACCAGCACCGCCGTCTCGTTTTTAACGAGGTTGACCGCCTGAAGGTTGTTGCTGCCGTTCAAATCCATCGCCATGACAACGCTGCCGTCAGTGTACGCGCTCTGCCGCACTTCATCTGCGGCAAAGCTGTTGCCGATCACCACGTTGCCGCCGGTCACGCCGCCTGTGTCCGTGGAGGAGGACAAGCTGATGTCTTCTGTGACCGCCAAGCCTTGGGCCATGCCCTGCGCGATGCCATCCACTAAGCCCGCAAAGGGATTAAACAAGCCTTCAGCCATTGCCGCCGAAGGAGAGAGGGCCAGCCCCAGCACCAGTGCAAGATTAATTTTTTTCCACATTTTGATCTCCTTCTGCCTGAAAAAAGCATGTGAAAAGCAAAAACTCTGCCTTTTTTCTTATTGTAAGTATAAATCAGCAACCACGGCAAATCAAGCGAAAAAATAAAAAAAATAAGAAGATGCGCCGCAAAAACAGCCTGTCGGCAAAAAATCAATGAAAAGAGGGCCGTCCCGGTTCAGGCGGCTTTTTCTTTTTAAAAATCAGAGTGGAATATGAAAAAGCAAAAAAAACAGCCCCGCTTGCCGAATGCCCCGCCAGCAGGTATATTTCATAGCAATGCGATCCTCTCACAGGCCGCTTCAACAACAGCACAGGGAAAGACATGAAAAAAACTCTTGCGTTATGCGCTCTGCTCCTCCTGCCGCCGATGACCTCGCCCGCCGCAGACGGCCCCCGTCTTTTGGACACCTGGTCGGAAATGAACACTTGGGAATCAGGAGTCCAGGCGGCGGAATTCGCTCAAACGCTGGACAAAAAATTTGTCTTTGTCGCAGGCAGGGAGGGAGGGGTGCAGATATACTCCGCTGTCGGCGAGCATCTGACCACCGTGCCGACCAAAGCGCCGCTGGCGGCGATGGATATCGACCAACGCGGCAGAACGCTGTATGTCGCCGAACAAAACGGCAGCTGCGCCGTCTTCCGCATTGACATGGCCAGCGGCTTTCCCAGCTGGTCGGCGCAGGGCCGCTGGAAAACCCGGGCAAGGCCGGTGGACGTGGCCAGCCTGCCCGACCGGCAGCTCGTCTTCGTCCTGGAGGCGGACAGCGTTGTGCGGATGTACTCCTACACCGGGGCATTGCTGGGCTTCATCCCGGTGCCGTCCGGCATCTCCGCCATTGACCTTGTTCCCCGCAGCGCAGTGCTTTATCTCATGGGCAGGCATGGCCGCTACACCGCCGTGCGTCTGCATCTTTGAAATCAGCGGACAGACCGGGCGTTCCGCTTGCCGGACAGGCTGCGGAACAGTATAATGAACGCGGGCCGCAGTCCATGCGGCCTTCTATCATCAATTATTTGCAAAAAGGAAAGAAGATGAAAAAAACTCTCGCGCTCTGCTGTCTCCTCGTCCTGGCCGGCCAGACGGTCTCGGCGCAGCCGTCCGAACCTGCCCAGCAGCCTGCGGCCAAGCCCGACGCGCTGTCTTGGACCGTGCTGCAGACGTGGAAAACTGAGGCGAAGCCGCTGGATTTCGTCCAGTCGCTGGACGGCAGGATGGTCTTTGTCCTCGGCGGGGACAGCAAGGTGCACCTTCACGCCGCTGAAGGCCAGAAATTGGGGGAAATTCCGGTGGAACCCGGCACAGTGGCGATTGACATCGCTCCGCGCGGCGAGATGCTTTATCTGATGGACGGCAACGGCGCCTACAAAGCGCTGGACATTTCCTTCGCCAAGGACATCGACATTGCCGGCTCGCCGTTTTTGGGCAAAGAGGCCGCGCCGGTGGCCATTGTCGTCTTCTCCGACTTTCAGTGCCCCTTCTGCAGCCGGGTGCATCCGCTGCTGGAAGAGGTGATGAAGCGCAATCCTGAGACGGTCAAGGTGGTCTTCATGCACATGCCGCTGAACATGCACCAGCAGGCCGAGCCTGCGGCCCGCGCCGCCATCGCCGCGCAGGAGCAGGGCAAGTTTTGGCAGATGCACGACGCGCTCTTCGCCGCCGCCAACAGCGGTCTGAGCGACGCGGACATTGAAAAGGCCGCCGCAGGCATCGGTCTGGACATGGAAAAATTCAAGGCCGCTTGGAACAGCCCGGCCACGCAGGAGAAGCTGACCAAGGACATGAGCGCGGCGCGGCTGGCCGAGGTCAACGGCACTCCGACCATCTTCGTCAATGGCCGCCGGGTCAACGCCCCAAGCCCGGACGTGATTCAGAAGATGATCGAGCAGGAGTTGAGCAAAAAGAAGTGAGTTCGGTGAAAAAAACGGCGGCGACCGGCGGCGAAACCGAGCAGAGCCTTGACTTTGCCGACCCAGCCGCCACGCAGACGCTCTTCGGCGAGCTGAACCGCAATCTGCACACCGTCGAGCAGGCCGCCGGAGTCCGCATTCATCAGCGGGGCGGCGGCCTGCGCGTTCAAGGGCGGGCGCACGCCGTGGAGCTGGCTGTCTCGGCCCTGCGGCAGCTCTACGAGCTGGCGCGGAAGGGCTATCCGGTCTTCAGTCAAGATGTGGCCTTTGGCCTGCGCATTTTGGAAGCCTCGCCCAATGCCTCGCTGGAGGAGATTTTCCTTGAGAAAGTTTGCATCACCTCCAAAAAGCGGATCATCTCGCCCAAGACCCTCAATCAGAAGAACTACATCGAGGCCATCCGCCGCAACGACATCGTTTTCGGCATCGGCCCGGCAGGCACCGGCAAGACCTACTTGGCCGTGGCCATGGCTGTGGCCGCGCTGACATCGGAGCAGGTGCAGCGCATCATTCTCACCCGGCCTGCGGTGGAGGCGGGCGAGAAGCTCGGCTTTCTGCCCGGCGATCTGGCGCAGAAGGTTGATCCGTATCTGCGCCCGCTCACCGACGCGCTCAACGACATGCTGGGCGCGGAAAAGGCGGCGGATCTGGTCGAGCGCGGAGTGGTCGAGGTCGCGCCGCTGGCCTTCATGCGCGGCAGAACCTTAAACAAAGGCTTCATCATCTTGGACGAGGCGCAGAACACCACCCGCGAGCAGATGAAGATGTTCCTCACCCGCATCGGCTTTGACTCGCAGGCGGTGATCACCGGCGATGTCACCCAAGTTGATTTGCCCGGCAGTCAGCCGTCCGGGCTGGTGGAGGCGCAGGCCCTGCTCCAGAACATCGAGGGCATCGCCTTCTGTCCCTTTGACAGCAGCGACGTGGTGCGTCATCCCTTGGTGCAGAAAATCATTCACGCCTACGACACTGTCAGCCGCCGCGAGCCGCCGCGTTCCGCGTCCTGAGCCGTTTTCCCCATGGCCATCAATTTCATCAGCGAAATCGACCCGCAGCAGTTCCAGCTCAATCAGAGCCTGCTGCGGGCGCGCCTTGTCCGCCTGCTGCGCCTGCTGGAGCAAAGCGGGCGCACGATCAGTGTTGTCTTTCTCGACGACAAGGAAATGGCCCGCTACAACCAGACCTACCGCCACAAGGAAGGGCCGACCAACGTCCTCTCCTTCCCGGCGGACGTGGCCGACGAGCTGGGCGACATCCTCATCTCCGTTGACACCGCGTGGCGGGAGGCGGTCGAGAAGGAAGTCCCCCTGCATCAGCACCTCACGTGGCTGATCATCCACGGCCTGCTGCACCTGCTCGGCTACGACCATGAGCTGTCCGAGGCGGAGGCGGAGCGGATGCAGGACAAGGAGGCCGCGCTTTATCAGGCTGTTCAACATATTCATTCAGGAGGAAGAACCATGCCGCAGCTTGCCATCAATGTTGACCACATCGCCACTATCCGCGAGGCCAGAGGCGGCGCGGAGCCTGATCCGGTGCTGGCCGCAGGCATCTGCGAGCTGGCCGGAGCCAGAGGGATCGTCGTTCATCTGCGCGAAGACCGCCGCCACATTCAGGAGCGCGATGTGCGAGTTTTGCGCCAGACCGTGAAGACCCGCCTCAATCTGGAAATGGCGGCGGTCAAAGAGATTGTTGAGATCGCCTTGGACGTGCGGCCTGACCTCATCACCTTGGTGCCGGAGAAACGCAAGGAGCTGACCACCGAGGGCGGCTTGGACATTCCCGGCAACGAGAAAAAAATCAGGAAGACCGTTGGCAAGATGACCGAAGCGGGCATTCCGGTGTCCATTTTCATTGATCCTGACGAGGAGCAGATTAAGGCGGCGGCGGATGTCGGCGCGGCCTATGTTGAGCTGCACACGGGCCGCTACGCTGATGCGAAAGACCACGAGGAGCAGGAACGCGAGTTCCGCCTGATCGAGCAGGCGGCGGAGATTGCCTATGCCGCCGGACTGTGGATCAACGCGGGCCACGGCCTCAATTATCTCAATGTGGGCCGCGTCGCCGGTCTGTCGGTGATTGAAGAACTGAGCATCGGCCACGCCATCATCGCCCGCGCCGCCTTTGTCGGTTTGGATAAGGCCGTGCGCGAGATGCAGAACTGCATTGATCTGGCCGTCTGACACCCGTCTCCGGCTCACCTTGGGCGCGCTTTTTTTCCTCAGCGCGCCTGCCTCAGCGTTTCTGTTTCAAAACAACTGCGAGAATCCCTCTTGAACACATTCATCAATCAAAAAGCCATTGTCACCGGCGCGACCAAAGGCATAGGCCGGGCTGTTGCTGAAGCATTGCTGGCCCAAGGCGCAACCGTGCTTGGCCTGTACAGCGGCGATGAGGCCGCAGCGTCGGCCTTTGCTGCTGCGCATCCTGAAGTGGAAGGCCACCTGCGGCTGCACAAGGTTGATGTCAGCGACTGCAAAGCGGTCGAAGCCTTCTGCCGCGAGACCGAGGAGCAATTTGACACCATTGACATTCTCGTCAACAACGCGGGCATCCGCCGCGACGCGGTGCTGGCCATGATGCGGCAGGAGGACTGGCAGCGCGTCCTAGATGTCAATCTCACAGGCGGATATAACATGTGCCGCTTCGTCCTCCCGCTGATGCTGAAACAAAAATACGGGCGGATCATCTTCATCACCTCGCCGATGGGCCGCCTTGGCTTTGCCGGGCAGGCCAATTACGCCGCTTCCAAGGCCGGGCAGGTCGCGCTGATGAAATCGCTCTCGAAAGAAGTGGCGAAGCGGAAGATCACCGTTAACTGCGTCTCGCCCGGCTTTATCAGCACGGATTTCATCGGCGATCTTTCTGAAGAGCAGATGAAGGAATACAAGAAGCTGGTGCCAGCAGCCCGTTTCGGCACGCCGGAGGAAGTGGCGGACGCAGTGCTTTTCTTAGCTGGAAAGAACGCCGCTTACATCAACGGCTCGGTGTTGGAAATAACCGGAGGCTTGTGATGGACAGGGATTTCATCATGGCGCGTATTCCGCACCGCCCGCCTTTTCTCTGGCTTGACCGGGTGCTGGAGTTGACGGACAGCGCAATCCGGGCGGAAACAACGGTATCTGCTGAGTTGGACATCTTCAAAGGCCATTATCCTGATTATCCCATCATGCCGGGTGTGCTGCTTTGCGAGGCGGTTTTTCAAGCTGGAGCTTTGCTGATTGCCGAAACGCGGCGCGGCAAGCAGGATGTGCAGGGTGTGCCCGTGCTGACCCGCATTCTTGGCGCGAAGTTCAAGCGGGAAGTGCGGCCCGGCGATTTGATTGAAATCACAGCGGCCTTGAAAGAGCAGGTCGGCCCGGCTTGGTTTCTCAAAGGCGGTGTGCAGGTCGGCGGCAAGACGGCGGTGCAGGTGGAATTCGCCTGCGCCTTAAAAGGAGGCGAATGATGGATTTTCTCAAGCTGGCGGGCACGAAAGTCGTCATCTTCGGCTTGGCGAATAAAAAATCTGTGGCCTGCGCCATTGCCAAGGTGCTGGCCGAGGCCGGAGCCGAAGTGATTCATGTCGTGCGCAGCGAAGAGCGGGCCGCGACCTGCCGCAAGCTCTTTCCAGCCAGCCCGGTTTTCTGCTGCGACGTGGAGGACGAGGCAAACATCATCCGGGTGCGGGATGAGATCGCCGCGCAGATCGGCGGGCCGATTGCGGGCATTGTGCATTCCATCGCCTTTGCCAATTACTCTGAAGGAATGCAGCCTTTTCACGGCACGGTGAAGCGTGATTTCCTGCAAGCGATAGACATCTCCTGTTTCTCCTTCATCGCCATTGCCAATCACTTCAAAGAGCTGCTTGACCAGGACGGCGCGATGGTCACGATCTCCATTTCCACCACACGCATGGCTTCGGAGAACTACGGCTACATGGCTCCGGTCAAAGCGGCCTTGGATTCCTCGCTCTGCTTTCTCGCCAAATCCTTCTCCGCCTTCTCGCGGGTGCGCTTTAACGCGGTCGGGGCCAGTCTGCTAAAAACCTCGGCTTCGGCAGGCATTCCCGGCTACATTGACTCCTACATTTTCGCCGAACAGGCGATTCCCCGCAAGCAAGCCTTGCGCACCGAAGAGGTGGCTGATGCCGCCGCCTTCCTGCTGTCGCCGCGCTCCTCCGGCATCAACGGCCAAACCCTCGTGGTGGACGCAGGCATGAGCTTCAACTATTTCGACAAGGACATTATCGCCAAGGCGGTGCGTTGTGTATGACTATAAAAAGAAAGGGCCACAGCATAAGCTGCGGCCCTTTTTCAATACCAGTGGAAACTGCTTACTTGCAGACCATAGGTGTCTTCATACAGGTGTCATCAGCTTCACGAGCAGAAGGTATAACCCCAGCACCGTCAATGGTAATCGTATAGTTGCATCCCTTGGGGACAGAGCCTTGCGTGGATGAACCAAAGCTGCACTTCTTGCCTGCTACATCAACGACAAGGACATTTGTCGTTGGGGTGAAATGAACTTCTTTTACCTCTGATATTTTATTGCCAACAACATCTAATTCGGTTTTTATGAATATACTGTCTGCGTATGCCACGCTTGACAGCCCAACTGTAAGAAACGCACCAGCGAACACAAATTTTTTGCAGATCTGATTCATACTTTTCTCCGTATCAGTTAAAATGAAAAACAGATTGACAAAAATGATTATACCCCCCCCAAAAAAAAAGCAAGCGCAAACAATTAAAAAGTTAAGCAGGCAAGCATTGCCAAGGCGGTTCAATGATGGCGACTAAGCAGCTGAATCCCTTCACCCGCGCCGTTCTGATGGCGAAACATGCTTGGGCGGTCTTCCGCGCCAAGGAAACGCCGCGTTATGTCAAGCTGATTCTCGCGCTGGGCTTGGCCTACATTGTTTCGCCGTGGGACCTCGTCCCGGAATGGCTGCCGGTGATTGGCGTGCTGGATGATTTCGCCTTGGCCGCGCTGTTGATCTCTTGGGCGGGCGGGTTCAAAATAAACAGTTCGCATTAACCGATTATTATCGGCGAACTTATTGTGATTAAATGGACAGTTCATTCTTCGCCATCCGCGCGGCCAGCTTGTCCAGCTCTGCCTTCAAGCTCCTTCAGCGGCACGACCACCTCAATGCCGTTCACCATCGCGTGAGCCGCATCATCCGGCACTGAGCCGGACTCGGCAATGTCGAGGCTCTCGGCGCGGGTCATGGCGCAGAGGGAGCCGCTGAAGGAGCGCAGCAGCTCGCGCTTGTCTGCGTCGGGACAAATCAGCACAGCATGCACCTTCGCGCTCGGATGCACGTCCGCCTCGCTGCGGATGGTAAGGCCAACTAATTTTTTCCTTCTATTTTCTTTATATTGTGATACTCTATAGAAATGAGGCTGAGGCTATCATCCCTACTCCAAAGGAGGAGCGCAATGGCAACAAAATATTTAGTTATTAGCACCAATGTGGATATTAAACACGTTGACTATAGCAGGAGAGCATCTTATTACTCTCAGCCTAGTTCGTGGCGATCTGCGATAAAGAGTGTCGAGGGTAACGGATGAGGAGGCGATACTGGTGCGTCTGCTACCGTTTCTATAAAAACAATAGATGGACATGAAACTGATGCCGAGGAGTTGCGTGCCGCCCCAGAGAATGTTGCGGTGATGGATGCAGAGGCTGTCTTCTCTCTCATTCAACCTAAGGCACGTGGTGTATCAGATGCGATATCGTTGAAAACAGCAGGCACTCTCCGCATGCCTGAAGGTTTGTTGGCCGTGAATGCTGACACATGCCCATTTACAGGACAGGGAGTCACTGTAGCGGTGCTTGATACAGGAATTGATATCAATCATCTTGCGTTCAAAGGAAAGCGACTCGCAGTGCGTGATTTCACTGGCGATGGTGTTGACGAAAAGGATGTGACAGATAAAGATGGACATGGCACGCACTGCGCAGGAACAGCATGTGGCGCGGTTGTGGGTGATGTGCGTGTAGGGGTTGCTCCAGGTGTCACCAAACTTTGTATAGGCAAGGTTATCGGGAAGGATGGCGGCACACTCGAAATGATGCTTAAAGGTATGTATTGGGCGGTGATGGACGAAAAAGCATCAGTTGTGTCCATGTCGCTTGGCTATGACTTGCCAGGGAACACTGAACGGCTGATCCGGTCTGGCATGAGTCCAGCCCTTGCCACGCAGCAAGCTATGCGTCAACAGAACGACATCATAAAAGGCATAGCTACACTGCGCGCGTTTCTTGAATCACAACGGAAGAATGTCTTATTTGTTGCAGCGAGCGGCAACGAAAGTGAGCGTCCAGCATTCGTACTCGACTCTGGATTGCCAGCGGCAGAGTTATTTTCCGTGGGTGCAGTCGGTTTAAAAGCAGGTAAATGGGAAGTGGCATCATTCTCAAACGCCCGCGCCCAGCTTGTCGCGCCGGGCATTGATGTCGTATCCGCTGCGGTTGGAGGAGGATGGGCAACTATGAGCGGCACATCCATGGCAACGCCGCACGTTGCAGGTGTTGCGGCACTTTGGGTGGAAAAACTGCGCGGCACTGGAGAACTGACCATTCCAAGTTCCTTGCATTCTGCACTGATGGCAAACGCTACAAAGCATCCTCTTGCCAATACAGATACAGTTTCAATAGGTGCCGGAATGGTGCAGTCGCCAACATAGTGAAAATAGACAAGGATGGGCGAATAATTCTCGCCCATCCTTAAAATGCACTCTACCTCCCCTTCCCCAACCGCTCCCTCGACTCCTCGTTCTTTGCCAGCCTGCTCTCCAGCTCCTCCAGCTTGGCCTGCTCCTTGGCCACCACATCAGGCGGGGCATTGCTGAGGAAATTTTCATTGCCCAGTTTACCGTTGACCCGCTGTAAGTCCTGCTCGATCTTGCTGCGCTCGCGGGCCAGCTTGTCCAACTCTGCCTCCACGTCAATCAGCTCCTTGAGCGGCACCACCACCTCAACGCCGCTCACCAGCGCATGAGCGGCATCATCAGGCACCGCGCCGGACTCGGCAATGTCGAGGCTCTCGGCGCGGGTCATGGCGCAGATGGATCCGCTGAAAGAGCGCAGCAGCTCGCGCTTGGCCGCGTCGGGGCAGATCAGCACAGCCTGCACCTTCGCGCTCGGATGCACATCGGCCTCGCTGCGGATGGTGCGAATCGCGGTGATGACCTCCATCAGCAGCTGCATGGACTGCTCTGCTTCCGCGTTCTCCCAGAGCGGCTGCTCGACCGGGAACGGCTCCAGCATGATGGTGCCGCGCTGGCCAGGCAGCTGGCTCCAGATTTCCTCCGTGACAAAGGGGCAGATCGGGTGCAGCATCTTCAGAATATGCTCTATGACACAGAGGAGCACGCCGCGTGCCTGCTCCCGCGCCGCTGCGTTCTCGCTGAACAAATCAGCCTTGATCCACTCCACGTACCAATCGCAGAACTCGTGCCACGTAAACTGGTAGATGGCCGAGGCGATCAGGTTAAAGTCGTAGCCGTCGAGTGCCTTGCGCACGTCGCGGATGGTGGCGTTGGTGCGGCTCAATATCCAGCGATGGGGCAGGGCGAGCGTAGCTGGTGCATCGGCTACCGCAACAATGCTTGGCTTGCTCTCCTTGATGTGCATCTGGGCAAAGCGGGCTGCGTTCCAGAGCTTGTTGATGAAACGCCTGTAGCCGTCAATGCGCTCCTCATCCATCCTGATCTCGCGGCCTTGCGCGGCAAAGGCGGTCAGCGTGAAGCGGAAGGCATCGGTGCCGTACTGCTTGATCATGTCCAGCGGGTCAATGACGTTGCCGGTGGACTTGGACATCTTCTTGCCCTGCTTGTCGCGCACCAAGGCGTGCAAATACACGTCGCGGAACGGCACTTCGTCCATGAAGTGCAGGCCCATCATCATCATCCGCGCCACCCAGAAGAAGAGGATGTCGAAGCTGGTGATCAGCACCGAGGTGGGGTAAAAGGTCTGCAATTCCTTGGTATTCTCCGGCCAGCCAAGGGTGGAGAAGGGCCAGAGGGCGGAGCTAAACCAGGTGTCGAGCACGTCATGCTCTTGCGCCAGATGAATCTTGCCGCAGCGCGGGCAAAAACCCGGATCCTCGCTGGCGACGATGAGATGGCCGCATTCGAGGCAGTTCCACGCCGGGATGCGGTGGCCCCACCAAATCTGCCGCGATATGCACCAGTCGCGGATGTTGTCCATCCAAGCATAAAAGGTGTTGTACCAGGTGTCGGGATAGAGCTTAATGCGGCCTTCGCGCACCGCCGCAACCGCCTTGTCTGCCAGCGGGCGCACGGAGACAAACCACTGCTTGGAGGTCGTCGGCTCGATGACCGTGGCGCAGCGGTAGCACTTGCCCACTGCGTGCTCGTAGTCGTCAATCTTCACCAGCAGACCGAGGCTGTCCAAGTCCTTGACGATCTGCGTCCGGCAGGCGAAGCGGTCAAGACCAGCGTATTTACCAGCGTTCTCGTTCATGAAGCCGCGCTCATCCATCACCTTGACGCGCTCCAGATTATGGCGCAGGCCGATCTCGTAGTCGTCGCGGTCGTGCGACGGCGTGACCTTGAGCGCGCCCGTGCCGAAGTCGCGCTGCACGTGATGATCAAGCACCACCGGGATGATGCGGTCAACAATGGGCAGGCGGATGCCGATCTTGTCCAGCCCGGCGTAGCGTTCGTCCTCCGGGTGAACGGCTACTGCCGTGTCGCCGAGCAGGGTCTCGGGCCGAGTGGTGGCAATCACCACTGAGCCGCTGCCGTCCGCATAATGGTAGCGGATGTGGTAGAGCTTGCCAGCGGTCGGGTCGTGCTCCACCTCGTCATCCGCCAAAGCTGTCAGGCAACGCGGGCACCAGTTGACGATGTAATCGCCCTTGTAAATCAGGCCCTCGTTGTAGAGGCGGACAAAGACCTCGCGCACCGCCTTGGACAGGCCCTCATCCATCGTGAAGCGTTCCCGGTCCCAATCGCAGGACGCGCCCATGCGCTTGAGCTGCTGAATGATTGTTCCGCCTTTTTCCGCCCGCCACTGCCAGACCCGCTCGATGAACTTATCGCGCCCCAGCTCGTGGCGGGTGGTCTTCTCAGTGGCAAGCTGCCGCTCGACCACGTTCTGTGTAGCAATGCCCGCGTGATCGGTGCCCGGCACCCAGAGGGTGTTGTCCCCCTTCATGCGGTGATAGCGCGTCAGCAAATCCTGAAGCGTGTTGTTCAGGGCGTGGCCGATATGCAGTACGCCGGTCACGTTCGGCGGCGGAATGACGATGGAAAAGGCCGGGCGGCCTTCCTCCATTTGCGCGCTGAAGGTCTTGTGATTGAGCCAGTATTCATACCACCGCTGCTCGACTTCGGTGGACTCATAGGCTTTGGGCAGGTCGTATTTGACGGCGGCGGGCGTGGTTGTGTCGTTCATGGCAGCGGAAAAGGGATAACTTTATTGAAGGAAAGGCGGTTGAAGATCGAGATGCTATTATACCGCAGCATGGGGGGGGAGCGCAGTGATGTCGCGCAGACTTTTTCTCTCGGAAAGCTGCCCGATCAGCATGGCCATGAACTGGCTCCAGCGGTTATACGAGCGAAATTTCTGCCCTGAGTGATGCAGAGCGGCTTGCCGGTCGAAAACATGTCTCGGAATAAGTGCGATGATCTGATGCAGAATTGTGTTATAATGCGTCATGGCTCGGAACTCCCTGTGGATATATTTTTTTCAACCTCATTATAACACAGGGAGTCATCCGAGCCTTCACTTGCAGGAGCTTATTGGCATTTTTTATGAGACAGCACTGGGCTCACGGAAAAAAGGCGGCTCCCCGGATGGCGCAGTCTTCGGCAAAGCCGTTCATCAGGTTCATATTCTGCACTGCCTGCCCGGACGCGCCCTTGGCGATGTTGTCAATCGCAGACATGATAATCACCCGCCCGGTTCTTGGGTCGCATTTCACGCCGATGTCGCAGCAGTTGCTGCCGCGCACATGCTGGGTGGCCGGGAAGATTCCGGCAGGGCAGACGCGGACAAAGCTCTCGTCCTTGTACGTGCTTTCGTACAACGCCTGAATATCCTGCTCGCTGACTGCGCTGCTCAACGTGGCATAGATGGTGCTGAGAATGCCGCGTGAAATCGGCAGCAAATGCGGGGTGAAGGAGATCGTCACCGCGCTTCCGGCCAGCACGGACAGCTCCTGCTCAATCTCCGGGATGTGGCGATGTGTTCCGCCGACCTTGTAAGCCCGGAAGCCGTCCGCCACTTCACAATACAGGGTGTCCACGCTGGCCGAGCGTCCTGCGCCGGACGTGCCTGATTTGGAGTCAATGATCAGCGTGGATGGGTCAATCAGCTTTTCGCGCAGCAGCGGGGCTAGACCAAGGATGATCGAGGTAGGATAGCAGCCAGGATTGGCGACCAGCCGGGCCTGCTTCACCTGCTCGCGGTACAGCTCCGGCAGGCCGTAGGCAGCCTCGGCGATCAGCTCCGGGCATGTGTGCGGCTGATACCACTGCTCATACACTGCCGCGTCGCGGATGCGAAAGTCTGCGCTCAGGTCAACCACCTTCTTGCCAGCAGCCAGAAGCGTCGGCACAAGGGCCATCGCCGTCTTATGCGGCACAGCGGCGAAGAAGAAATCGGCGCGGTCAACGAGCTGCTCTGGGGTCAAGTCCTCGCAGAGCAAGTCCACCCGCTTGCGCAGGTTGGGAAAGACGGCGGAAAGCGGCTTGCCCGCATACTGGCGCGAGGTGGCCACGGTCAGGCGGACTTCAGGATGAGTGGAGAGGATACGGGCAAGTTCCGCGCCGGTGTAGCCGGATGCCCCGATGATGCCAACGTTCAGCATGGTGATGCTCCTTATTCAACAAATAAAGAAAGGGGAATAACGAAGCTGATCGTTATTCCCCTGCAATGTGTAGTTACTGCAATCTGCGCCGCAGTTCCGCCTGTTACCGTTTGGAGAACTGGAAGCGTGCGCGTGCGCCGCGCTGGCCGTACTTCTTCCGCTCTTTCACTCGTGAGTCACGGGTCAGCAGACCAGCCTTCTTCAGCGCGTCGCGCAGTTCAGGATTCAAGGTCTGGAGTGCTCTGGAGATGCCATGCACCAGCGCGTCCACCTGAGCCGCCTTGCCGCCGCCTTGGACGGTGGCCTTGACATCGAACTGCTCCGCTGTCTCCGTGACCGCGAAGGGCTGGGCTACTTTCGGCTCAAAGAAGATGTTGCCGAAATATTCCATCGGGGTCATCTTGTTGACCGCCACGCTGCCTGTGCCGCGTGTGATCCACACTCTGGCGATCGCGCTTTTCCGTTTGCCGGTGGCGTATGTCTGCTCGTTTGCCATGATGCTCTCTTATTTGATGTCGAGGAGTTCGGGCTGCTGGGCCTGATGCGGATGCTCGGCACCTGCATAGACTTTGAGCTTGGTCAGCTGGGCCGCGCCGATCTTGTTGTGCGGCAGCATTCCTTTGACCGCCATCATGATCAGATCCGTCGGCGACTTCTCACGCACCACTTTGGCGGTGCGGCTTTTGATGCCGCCTGGCCAGCCGCTGTGGCGCCAGTAGATCTTGTCGTTCCACTTGTTGCCGGTCAGATGCACCCGCTCGGCGTTGACAACAACGATGAAGTCGCCGTTGTCTTGGAAATTGCAGAAGGTCGGCTTATGCTTGCCGCGCAGCCGGTCGGCTATCTCTGTGGCGAGACGGCCAAGCACCTTGCCGTCCGCGTCCACAACATACCATTTGCGGCTGATCTCGTTGACCGGCGTATAATACGTTTTCATTGCACGCGCCTCAGTGTGTAATAAAAAAAGGTTCGAACAGGAACGGTCCGAACCTTGATCTGTTCTGGAAGTGGAGCGGGAAACGAGATTCGAACTCGCGACTTCAACCTTGGCAAGGTTGCACTCTACCACTGAGTTATTCCCGCTCTTGCGAAACGCTGGCACTATAGCAAAAAAGCGGACTGGCTGTCAAGCGGAAAAAAACAGGGCTGTTCTTTTTTGTTCCGGGCCGGAAAAAACGCTGACCGGGCAGGCAGTTCTTGCCAAGCGCGGGCTGCCGGAATATTATGTTTCGGCAAAAGCGAAGGAAGAAGGAGTTGCGCCGCACAGGAGGAAGGGGATGAAGAGAATGCTACGTGTTGCCGCTGCTGGGCTGCTGGCCTTGGCCGCAGGGGGTTGCGCCGGAAAGAACGGCGGGCCGGACAAAGAAAAACTGCCGGATTTCCGTCTGAGCTGCGCGGCGGTGCTGCCTGTGGCGCAAGCCGCTGAAGCAGGCCAGCAAGCGTTGGCCGAGGGCGCGGCGGTCTTGAACCAGCAGCTGCGGGGCTACTTCGGCAACAGAACGGATATCCGCCTGATCAGCGCGGACGAGGCGGGAGACGCTGGCGGGCCGAGAACATCGCTGGCCGCAGCCAAGGCGGCGGCGGAGAAAGTCGGCTGCAACGCCATCTTGGAGACCACGCTGCACCGCTACAAGGAGCGGCTCGGCGGCGAGTACACGGCCAAGGAGCCTGCGGCGATCGGTTTTTCCTACCGCCTGCTGGCCCTGCCGGACGGTGCCGCGCTCTGCCGGGGCCGCTTTGACGAGGAGCAGGAGCCGCTGATGAACAATCTGTTCAAGTTCCGGCAAAGCGCGGAGAACGGCTTTGCTTGGGTGACTGCGGAGCGGCTTTTGGAGCAGGGCCTGCATGAGCGGCTCGACAGCTGCTCGTTTCTGAGCGGCAAAAAATAGCGGGCGTGCAAGCTGTCCTCACTGCGGCGGAGAACCGGCGCGTGGCTCAGGCCATGCTTGATTACGGGATGCTGGCCGAGGGCGATCGGGTGCTGATCGCTGTCTCCGGCGGCATTGACTCCTTGGTGCTGGCGTGGCTGCTGCATGATTGGCGGCGGAAAGCCCCGATCAGCTACGAAGTGCAGGCGGTGCATATTGACATGCAGCCTGAAAACGGGCAGCCCGGCGGCAGAGCGGTCGCAACAGCAGCCCAGCTCGCCGCGCTGGGCATTGTTTGCGAAATTTTTCCTGCCGAGCAGCCGGTGGTGCTGGAGGAAGGCGCAGATCCGACGGGCCTCTGCCACCGCTGCGCCCGCAACCGGCGGCGGCAGCTCTTCGAGCGGGCGCGGCAGGGCGGCTGCGGCAAGCTGGCCTTTGGCCATCACCGCGACGACATTGTCGAAACTTTTTTCATCAACCTGACTTCCGGCGGCAACATCAGCACCATGCGGCCCAAACAGGAGCTGTTCTCCGGCAGACTAGCCCTGATCCGGCCTTTGGCGTATTTAGAAAAAGAGGAAATCCGGGCTATTGGCCGGCGGCTGAGACTGGAGCCTGTGCCCGCGACCTGTCCGCTGGCCGAGCAGACCCGCCGGAAAGACATCAGAGACTTATTGCAGCATATTTACGGGCAGATTCCCGGCAGCCGCGAGCAGATATTCGCCGCCTTGGGCAATGTGCGCAGCGAGTATCTGCTTTTGCAGGAAAGGAAAAACAATCATGCGCACCAGCCTTGACTGCTTGGTCTGTTACATGAAGCAGGCCCGCTCCATCGGCCATTTGGCGGAGGCCGACGCGGCGGCGCAGCGGCGGCTCTGCGACGAGGCCGGGCGGTTTGTCGCAACGGTTGATGCCGAGCTTTCCCCGCCGGAAAACGCCATCGCCCTCTACGCCGCCTTTGGCCGAGTGCTTGGCAGCGACGATCCTTTTGCGCGGGTCAAACAAGAAAGCAACGAGCTGGCCCTGTCCCTGCGCGAGGAAATCAGGCGGAAAATCGAGGCGGCGGACGATCCGCTGCGGGCGGCAGTGCGGGCCGCCATCGGCGGCAACATCATTGATTACGCGGCCCAGCACAGCTTTGACGCAGCGCAGACCATGCAGGACTGCTTTGCGCGGGATTTCGTGGTTGACGACTATACAGCCCTGCGCGAGGCAGTGAGCAAAGCAGGGCAAAGGGTGCTCTATCTCTGCGACAACTGCGGCGAAATCGTTTTTGACTGCCTGCTGATTGAGCAGCTGCGGCGGCTCGGCTGCCAGGTCACGGCGGCGGTGCGCGGCGGCCCGATCATCAACGACGCGACGCTGGACGATGCTCGCCTCTGCGGCATGGACCAGCTCTGCCCGGTGATCAGCAGCGGCATCGCCTGCCCCGGCACGCCGCTGGCCCTGTGCAGCAAGGAATTCAGGGCGCAGTTTCAGGCGGCGGAGTTGATCATCAGCAAAGGCATGGGCAACTTTGAGACTTTGTCCGAAACCGCCGCGCCGATTTATTTCCTCTTCACCGTCAAATGCGGGCAGGTGGCCCGGCATCTCACCGAGCGGCTGGGCCTTGCGCCGGGCAGCCTGAAAGGCGGCGGCGAGATGGCGCTGCTGCGGCAGCGCAGGTGAGAACGGTCAGCATGAAAAAACTCTGCCGACTTAAAGCGCGGCGGCAATGGCTTGGCGCAGCTCCTGCAAATTAAAAGGTTTGGCCACCGCCGCCCGGAAACCGTAGTTCCGATATTCCGCCAGCACCGGATCGTTGGAATAGCCGCTGGCCACGATCAGCCGGGCATCAGGGTCTTCCGCCAGCAGCAGCCGGGCCGTCTCCTTGCCGCCCATGCCGCCGGGAATGGTCAAATCCATGATCACAAAATCCGCCGGACGGCCTTCCTCGCGCAGCTGGCGGAAAAGCCGCACCGCCTCCTCGCCGTCCGCCGCCAGCACCGCCTCATGGCCAAGAGCGCGGAGCTGGGCCTGCACCAGCTTGCGCAGCATCTCGTCGTCGTCCATGACTAAAACTCGCCGGGGCAGCGGCGGGGCAGTCTCCTGCTCCTCAGTCAGGACGGCCTGCGCCGCAGCGGCCTCGGCTGGCAGCCAGATTGAAAAGACCGCGCCTTGCCCCGGCTCCGACCGCACGGCAATATGGCCGTCATGCTTTTTCACCACAGTGTGGCAGATAGCCAGGCCGAGACCGTTGCCCTCCGGCTTGGTGGTGAAATAAGGATCAAAAATTTTGTCCATGATCTCCGGGACAATGCCGGGGCCGCTGTCCTGAATGGTGATCCGCACCAAGCTGCGGCGGCGCAGGCCGGGCGGCAGGCTCCGCTCCTCTCCGTCGGCGTTGGCGCAGGCGATGCGGATCGAACCGCCGCCAGGCATCGCGTCCCTGGCGTTGAGAATTATGTTCTGAATCACCTGGCTGATCTGGCCGCTGTCCGCGTTGATCAGGCGCAGGTCTTCGGCGAAATCAAAGGCGCAGGAGACCGGCGAGCCGTGCAGGACGAATTCCGCCGAGTCCCGGATCAGGTCGGCGAGCGAGGTGATCTCCTTCATAGGCTCGCCTCCTTTGGCGAAAATCAGGAGCTGCTGCGTGAGCTTGGCCGCCCGCTCCGTGGCCTTGCGGGCATCAGCGAGCAGCGGGGCCGCCGGAGACGCTCCGGCAAGGGTGGCGGCCAGCTCAATGTTGCCGAGAATGGCGAAAAGGATGTTGTTGAAATCGTGGGCGATGCCTGCGGCCAGCAGACTGAGCGACTCCAGTTTTTTCACCCGGATCAGCTCCTCGGTTTTCCGCCGCTCTACCGTCACGTCGCGGAAGACAATCACCGTGCCGATGATCCGGCCCTCGCGGTCGCGGACCGGAGCGCAGCTGTCAGCGACGCTGAGGGGGCGGCTGTCGCGTCGGATCAGCGCGGTCTGCGCTTCCAGCAGCACCAGCTCGCCCAGCTCCAGCACCCGCCGCACCGGATCGGCGCAGGCTGCGCCGGTCTCCTCATGCACTATTTTGAACACCTCCGCCGAGGACTTGCCCGCCGCCTCGGCGGCAGTCCAGCCGGTCAGCTGCTCGGCCACTTTGTTGAGATAGCTGACCCGGCCCGCCACGTCTGTGGCGATCACCCCGTCGCCAATGGAATGCAGGGTGACAGCCAGCCGCTCGCGCTCGGCCTCGGCCCGCCGCTCCGCCTCCTTCTCCCCGGTGATGTTCCGCCAGATGCCGATCAGGCCCAGCGGCGCGCCGTCCTCGCCGATGTAGGGGCTTTTCAGGACATCGAAGAGCGCGCTGCCGCCGTCCGGGCGGACAAGCAGTTCCTCGCGCCGCTCCGCCGCGCAGGCGGCCAGCAGAGCCTGATCTTGACGGCTGAAAACGGCGGCCAAGCCCGGCGGCAGCACTTCCTCGTCAGTCCTGCCGACCAGCTCCGCCGCCGTTCTGCCGCTGAACTGCTCGAAAGCCCGGTTGCAGCCAAGGTAGCGGTTGCTCATGTCCTTGAAATAGATCGAGTCCGGGATGGAGTCGAGCAGGGCTTCCAGCATGGTCTGGCGGCATTGCAGCTCCTCCTTGGCCGCCTTGAGCCGGAGGGTCTGCCGCCGCAGACTGAGCTGCGTGCTGATCCGCGCCAGCACCTCGTCCTGCTGGAAGGGCTTGGTGATGTAATCCACCCCGCCCGCCGCAAAGCCCGCGACCTTGTCCTCCGCGCTGTGCAAAGCGGTCATGAAGATCACCGGAATTTCCGCCCAGGCCGGATCGGCTTTGATCCGGCGGCAGGTCTCCAAGCCGTCCATATCCGGCATCAGCACGTCGAGCAGGATGATGTCCGGCTGAATCTGCCCGATCATCTCCAGCGTCTGACGACCGCTTTGCAGGATGCGGAGTTCAAAGTCCTGCTCCTGAAGAAAGGAAAGCAGCACTTTCAGGCTGGCGGGCTGATCGTCCACTATCAGGACGAGGTCTTTGGCGCGGTCGCTCATGATGCTCTGCGGGGCTTGTGTTGATCAGCCAGACTGGCGATCTGACCGAGCTGAAAATTGTCCGCCAGCTCCTCGATCCGGGCGGCGAACTGGCGGCAGCGGCCTGCGTCGACTGCCGCCAGCTCGGCGGCTTTGCGGGCCACTCCGGCGATGTCGCCGGTGCGGGCCAGCCGGGCCAGCTCCTCCAGCTCCTGCTCCGGCGGGCAGGCCCAGTCAGGGAAGCTGTCCGGGTCGTCCTCCTCCGGCCAAGGCATGGGGATGCCAAGCTGACTTGCCAGCACCGCCAGCAGGTCAACAGCTGAAAAAGGCCGGAGGACGCAGGCGGCGAAGCCTTCGCGGTGCTGGCCGCGCTCCGCGTCCTCCGGCGCGGCCAGAGCGATCACCGGAATCGCTTCCAGCTCAGGCTGTCCGCGCAGGGCGGCGGTGAGCGGCGCGGCCTCCGCCTCCGGCGGCGGGTAGTCGAGCAGCACCGCGTCGGGCCGGTGTTTGGCGCAGGCTTCAGCCAGCAGGCTGAGGTCGTCCAGCTCCTGCACCTGAAAAGCCGCGTCTTCAAGTATCTTCCGCAGCACCTCGCGGTGAACAGCCTTTTCGTCGGCGATGAGAATTTTTTTGCCGTCGCCGAGCAGGGGCGGCATTCCGCCTCCGTCATCGCCGCGCAGCACCTTCACCTCGACGCTGAAGAAGAAGCGGCTGCCCGGCCCCTCGCCCGGCGGCGGCGCGCTGCGGAGCGGGCTGGCCACTTGCAGCTCACCGCCCATCAGGCGGATCAATGTGCGGCTGATGGCCAAGCCGAGGCCGGTGCCGCCGTCCGTCCGCAGCCGCTCGCCGTTGTGCCGGAACGGCTCGAAAATTTTCTGCTGCAGCTCCGGCGCGATGCCAAGCCCGGTATCCTCGATGCTGACAGAAAGCACGGCCTTGTCCCTGCCGCTTTTCTCAGCCCGCACTTTGAGCAGACAGCTTCCCTGCCGGGTGAATTTGACCGCGTTGGAAAGCAGGTTGAGCAGCACTTGGCGCAGGCGCAGCTCGTCCGCCTCAATCACCGCAGGCAGCCAAGTCTCCGGCTCATAGAGCAGCTCGATGCCCTTGAGCTGCGCCCGGCCCCGGCAGATTTCAGCGATGCCGTTGAGGAAGGGCGGCAGGCGGAACTCCCGTGTCACCAGCTCCATCCGGCCCGCCTCAATGCGCGAAAGATCGAGAATGTCGTTGATCAGCATCAGCAGGTGCTCGCCCGATTTGTGGATGGTGCGGACGCTGTTGAGCTGGCGCGGGCTGAGGCCGGGTTCGCTGGCGAGAATCTGGGTGTAGCCGAGCACGGCATTGAGCGGGGTGCGCAGCTCATGGCTCATGCTGGCGAGAAAGACCGATTTGGCGTGGTTGGCCGACTCGGCCAGCTCTTTGGCGTTGAGAAGCTGCTGCTCGGCTATTTTGCGGGCGTTGATGTCCTGCATGATGCCGGAGGCCCGCAGCGGCCTGCCTGCCGCGTCGCGGCGCGAGACCCGGCCTGCGGCCAGCGCCCAAATCCACTGGCCGGATTTGTGGCGCAGACACTGCTCGGCCATGAAGAGTGGCGAGCGGCCTTCCAGATGCTCGGTCAGCTTGGCCATGAGCTGCGCCTTCTCCAGCGGATGCACGGCATTCTCCCACGACGAGACATGAGGTTTGACCTCATCCGGCTGGCAGCCGAGGATTTCCGCCCAGCGCTCATTGAAAACCATCTCGCCAGTTTCGATATTCCAGTCCCAAGTGCCGAGGTTCGCGCCTCTGACAGCCAGCTCCAGCCGCTCCGTGCTTTCGCGCAGAGCTTCCTCCGCCCTTCTTCTGTCCGTTATATCATGGATGATGGAGTAGAGCAATGTCCGCCCGCCGCAGCGCAGCGGGCCGGAATAGACCTCCACGTCGCGCAGCTCGCCGCTGGCCAGCCGGTGGCGGAAGTGGAAGCAGAGCTGCTTTTTCTCCGCCGCGCGGGTCATGGCCGCCTGCACCTCCTCCCAAGGCCGCTGGTTGATTTCAGTGATGCTCATCGCGGTCAGCTCCTCCAGCTCGTAGCCGTAGTAGCGGCAGGCGGCCTCGTTGGCCTCGACAATCGCCCCGTCAAGGGGATCGATGATCAGTTTGACCGCCGTGTTGGTCTCAAAAGTCTGCCGGTAGCGGCGCTCGCTCTCCCGCAGCATGTCGCCTTGCAGCTTGAAGGCGGTGATGTCATGGGCGCTGAAAACAATGCCGCTGATCCGGCCCTCCGCGTCAGCAAAGGGATAGTAGGAGACATTCAGATAGCGCCGCGCCGCCGGAGGAAAGCTGAACCAGCCCTGGCTGTGAATTTCCTCGCCGTTCAGGCAGCGCTCCATGTCCGCCTTGATCCCCTGCCGCTCGAAGTCCGGGCCGTGCAGCTCCGCCGCCGTCCTGCCGACGATCTTCTCCGCTGTGCGGCGGAAATTTTCGCAGCAGGCCGCGTTCGCCGCCTGATAGATCAGATCGCGGTCAAGGAAGGCCATCATGTCGTCAGTGGCGGAGATGATCTGCTCGTAGAGCCGCAGCAGGCCGCTGGTCTTCCGCTGCTCGGTGATGTCCTCCTTGATGGCGACAAATTTGCCCGCCTCGCCGCTGGTGAAGAGGAAAGGGGCTATGATCAGCGACTCCCAGACAAGCGAGCCGTCCTTGGCCCGGTTGAGCAGCTCGCCTTTCCAGACCTTGCCCGCAGTGATGGTCTGCCATAGCCTGCGGTAGATTGCAGGCGGAGTCTGGCCGGATTTGAGCAGGCTGGTCCGCTGCCCGGCCAGCTCGGCGGCGCTGTAGCCGGTCAGCCGCTCCGCCGCTGAATTGGCGTACTCAATCCGCCCGTCCGCGTCAGTGATCATCACGGCGGCAGGGCTTTGCTCCACCGCCGCTGAAAGAAGCTTCACCTGCCGGCCGTGCTGGCGGATCAGCTCGGCCATCCGGTTGAAGGTCTGGGCAAGGGTGGAGAAGTCAGCAGTTTTGCACCGCTCCTCCAGCGGCTGCCAGTCCTCGCTGTCCAAACGCCGGAGTCCGGCGATCAGCTCGGCGATGGGGTCGGAGATGGCGTAGCGGACAAAGAGCTGGGCCACCGGGATGAAAAGGGCGAACGCGGCGGCGAAGACCGCCAGCATGGCCGCGCCGAGCAGGCGGTTCTCGCGCAGCGGGCCTTGCTCCGCGCCGAGCAGGACAGCGGCTTCGCCGCCTTCAGCCAGCGGCAGCCGCGCTCCCTGCACCAGCAGCTGTCCTGCCGCGTGAGGAATGTCCTGCCCCTGCCAGTTTTCTGCGTCGGCAGCGAGCAGCGGCAGCGAGGCCGGCGGCTCGGTCACGCAGGGCGGTCTGCCGTCGGTGGTCAGGACATGATGCTCCGGCAGCAGGACATGGATATGCAGGCCGCTCTGCCGGGCGGCGGCGCTGAGCCTTTCTTGGGTGAAACGGGCGGCGGCGGTCGGGCCGCCCTCTGCCGGACGGATGACCTGCTCCAGAATCAGGAAGCCGCGCTGCAGCTGCTCGCGGGCCAGCTTTTCCTCCTGCCGTCCGGCCAGCAGGCTGAAAACAGCATAGAGCAGAATCAGCACGGCGGCCATGACGCAGGCGCCGAAAAAAACGATCTGATCGCGCAGCTTAAGATGACTGCACGGGTCTGAGAGCAAATGGCGCATTGTTGGCTGAGAGAGCAAGAGAGTATAATTTTTTGAATTATAACCTGTGTGGCACAGTAAAGTCAAATTTTTTGAATTATCAGAGAAAAAAACGAAAATACAACGCCTTGCCGGGCATGTCCGTTGAAAATATTTGTAAATCAGCTGGTTCTGCGGTACAATATGAAATCCGGCCCTTTGCGCGCAAAGGGCCGGGGCGGAAAACTGAAGGTCTGCCCCGGAACTGGCCGCAGCGGCGGCGCGGGGCAAGGCAGGAAATGTCATCAACAACAGGAGGCACAGGCGATGAAGCTGCACAGCTTGCTCAACGACACCATTCACACGGTCAAAGGACTGGAGCGGAACATCAAAAGGCCGCTGCCGGACCGGGCGGTCATCCAGCATGTGGCGGAACAGCATCCCCTCCGGCTCACCTCGCATTATCTGCGTCTGATCAACTGGGACGACCCGGACGACCCCATCCGCCGGATCGCCATCCCCTCGGAGCAGGAGCAGAAAAAATCCGGCTCCTTCGACACCAGCGGCGAAGCGCAGAACACCAAACTGCGCGGCCTTCAGCACAAATACCGGCAGACTGTCCTGCTGCTGACCACCAATGTCTGCTCTGTTTACTGCCGCCATTGCTTCCGCAAGAGGCTGGTCGGCCTGGCCGATGACGAGGTGGTGACAGACTGGGACAAAGCGGCGGATTACATCCGGCGGCACGAGGAGGTGACCAACGTCCTCCTCAGCGGCGGCGATCCGCTGGTGCTTGAGACCGCCCTGATTCAGGAAATCCTCCGGCGGCTGGCGGCGGTGCCGCACCTCCGCCATGTGCGGATCGGCACCCGCGTGCCGGTGGTGCTGCCGGAGCGGATTTCCGGCGACCCGGCACTGCGCGAGGCCTTCCGGGAATTTCTCGCCTGCGGCAAGCAGCTTTACATCACCACTCAGTACAACCATCCCCGCGAGCTGAACCCGGCCAGCCTCGGCGCCGTGAGCTGTCTGTTGCGCAGCGGGGTGCTGGTCAACAACCAGACCGTGCTCCTCAAAGGAGTCAACGACGATCCGGCGGTGATGGCCGAACTCCAAGCCGCGCTGGCCAGCGCGGGCATCATCCCGTACTATGTTTTCCAGTGCCGCCCGGTGACTGCGGTCAAGGACGGCTTTCAGCTGCCTTTGCGCAAAGCCTGCAAGATTATTGACGAGTCCCGCCAGCAATTGGACGGCCTGAGCAAGCGCTTCCGCTTCGTCATGTCGCACCAAACTGGCAAAATTGAAATTTTAGGCTGGAAAAATGGCGGCATTTACGGCAAATATCTCCAGACCAACAGTCCGGAGCTGCACAACCGGATTTTTCACAAGCCCCTGAGCAAGGAGGCCGGCTGGCTGGGCAAGGACTGGCCGGAAGAGGATCCTTCTTGGACCTGAGTTCCTCCGGCGGGTGGGGCACAGACGCGCAAGCGCGGAGACCGCATCATGCTGGAAACGTCGCATTCGTTCACTTGGGAGCTGCGCGGCCTGGCCGCCGCTCTCTGCCTCGCCGCCTGCCTGCCGCCCGGCGCGGCGGCGGAGGAAACCCGGCTGCTGCGCAATCCGGCAGTCAGCGGCTCGCATGTCGCCTTTGTCTATGCCAACGACATCTGGGTGCAGGAGCGGGCGGGCGGCGGGCCGCGCCGCCTCACCACCTTCGAGGGCGCGGAGACCCAGCCGCATTTTTCCCCGGACGGCGCATGGATCGCCTTTTCCGGCGAATACGACGGCAATGTCGATGTTTATGTGGTCTCCGCCCAAGGCGGGGAGCCGAAACGGCTGACGTGGCATCCGATGGATGACGAGGCGCGCGGCTGGAGTCCTGACGGCAAATACGTGATTTTCGCCTCGCCCCGGAGCAGCGCGCCGACGGATTATCCCAAGCTCTGGCGGGTGAGCGTGGACGGCGGCCTGCCGGAGCCGCTGCCCATGCCGAGAGCGGCGGAGGGCAAATACTCGCCGGACGGACGGCGTTTTGTCTATCAGGAAATAGCCCCGTGGGAGACGGAATGGCGCAACTACCGGGGCGGCCAGAACAACCCGGTCCGCATCATTGATTTGGAGACGCTGGCCGTGGAGAAGCTGCCGTGGGAGGGCAGCAACGACAACACGCCGGTCTGGCTGGACGGCAGCGTTTATTTTCTTTCTGACCGCGACCAGACCATGAACGTCTGGTCCTACGATCCGGCCAGCAAGGAGCTGCGCCAGCGCAGCTTTTTCACTGAATTTGACTGCAAAAATCTGGAGGCGGGCGGCGGCAGGCTGATTTTCGAGAACGGCGGCTGGCTGCATCTGCTGGATCCGGCGGCGGACAAGCCGGAAAAGCTCTCCGTCACTGTGCGCGGCGATTTTCCTCTGGCGCGCCCGCATTGGCAACATGTTTCCGGCGACATCATCTCTTGGGGCATTTCACCCACCGGCCAGCGGGCTGTTTTCGAGGCGCGGGGCGAAATCTTCACTGTGCCTGCGAAAAAAGGCGATGTCCGCAATCTGACCGCCAGCCCCGGCTCCGCCGAGCGCAGCCCGGCCTGGTCGCCGGACGGCAAGCGGATCAGCTGGTTTTCTGACGAAAGCGGCGAATACCAGCTCGTGCTGGCTGATCAGGACGGCAAGAATAAAAAGACCGTCAAGTTGGCCAAGCCGAGCTTTTTCTACACCCCGGCCTGGTCGCCGGACTCCAAGCTGATCAGCTTCGGCGACGCGCACCGCAACCTCTGGCTGCTGGATCTGCAAACCGAGCAGATGCAGCTGATTGACAACGAGGGCTTCACGCATCCAGACCGCACCATCGCTCCGGCCTGGTCGCCGGACTCGAAGTGGATCGCCTACGTCAAGAGGCTGAAAAATCAGCACAACACTGTTTTTCTCTATTCTGTCGAGCAGAAGAAATCCTTCCAGCTCACCGACGGCCTCGCCGACTGCATCTCTCCGGCTTGGGATGAGGAGGGCAAGTATCTTTATTTTCTTTCAAGTGTGGATTTCGGCCTCAATGTCGGCTGGCTGGACATGAGTTCATGGAACCATCCTGTCCGCCGCGCGGTCTGTCTGGCCGTGCTGTCCGCTGACGAGCCGTCGCCGCTGCTGCCGGAAAGCGACGAGGAGAACAAGCCGGACCCGGAGAAGAAAAAACAGGAGCAGGAAAAGAAGGAGAAAAAAACAGCGGCCAAGGACAGCAAAGAGAAAAAACAGGCCAAAAAAGCGAAGGACAGCGACAGCAAGGACGATGAGAAAGAGCCGAAAAAAGCGGTGAAAGTGAAGATTGATCTCGAAGGCATAAACCAGCGGATTATCAGGATCGATGTTCCGGCCAGAGATTATGTCAAACTTGCCGCCGGCAAGGCGGGCGCGATTTTTTATCTGGATCAGAGCGGCGACAGCGATTTTTCTTTTTTCGGGCCGAAAAAAATGCTGCTGCGCCGCTGGATGCTGCGCGACCGGGAGGAGAAAGACTTCCTTAAAGATCTGCGCGATTTTGACATCTCAGCCGACCGGGAGAAACTGCTTTTCAGCAAAGGCTGGGGCGAATGGAGCATGGCCGAAACTGAAGTGATGCCGATGCCGGAAGCGGACGGCAGCAGTCTCAAGACCAGCGACATGCAGATGCGCGTTGATCCCAAGCAGGAGTGGCGGCAGATATTCCGCGAAGCCTGGCGCTTCCAGCGGGACTTTTTTTATGTGCGCAACATCCACGGGCTTGATCTGGACTGGGCATGGAAAACCTACGCGCCTTGGGTTGAGCATGTCCGCCACCGCGCCGATCTGACCTGCATCCTTGACATTCTCGGCGGCGAGACAGCGGTGGGCCACTCCTTTGTCGGCGGCGGCGACGAGCCGTTCACCGGCTACACCCCGGTCGGCCTGCTGGGCGCGGATTTCAGCGTTGAGCAGGGCCGCTTCCGCCTGAAGAAAATCTACGGCGGCGAGCATGGAAACATCTTCCTCCGCGCCCCGCTGCGCGGGCCGGGCATCAAAGTGAACGAAGGCGATTTCCTCTTGGCGGTGAATGGTGTCGAGCTGGACAGCTCAATCAATCCCTACAGCCTTTTCGAGGAGACAGCGGGCAGGCAGACGGTGCTGACGCTGAACGACAAACCGGACATGAAGGGCCGCCGCGAGGTGACGGTGGTGCCTTCAGGGTTTGATTTTGTTCTGCGCATATTAGATTGGGTCATGGGCAACCGAAAAAAAGTGGACGAGCTGTCCGGCGGCAGACTGGCTTATGTCTGGGTGCCCAACACCAGCTTGGGCGGATACAATTTTTTCAACCGCGACTATTTCGCCCAGCAGGACAAGCAGGGCGTGGTGATTGACGAGCGTTACAACACCGGCGGCGCGGTGCCGGACTACATCATCGACATCCTCAGCCGCGAGCTGCTCGGCTTTTTCAACAACGCGGTCGGCGACAAGCAGCCCTACACCCTGCCCAATGCCGGCATCTGGGGGCCGAAGGTGATGATCATCAATGAGTCCGCCGGTTCCGGCGGCGACCTGCTGCCCTACATGTTCCGGGCCAAGAAGATCGGGCCGCTGATCGGCACCCGCACTTGGGGCGGACTGGTGGGCATCTGGGACACGCCGCAGCTGGTTGACGGCGGCTATCTCACCGTGCCGCGCGGCGGCTTCTACAACCTCAAGGGCGAATGGGATGTTGAAAACAAGGGCGTGGAGCCGGACATCGTTGTTGAGCAGGAGCCTGCGGCGGTGAGCAAAGGCCACGATCCGCAGCTGGAGAAAGCGGTGGAGGCCGCTTTGGAGCTGCTCAAAACGCAGGAGGTGGACATCCTGCCGCAGCCGCCGGATCCGGTGCGGGCGCGGCAGCCCTGAGCAGAACATTTTCCGGGTCATGTTTGCGCTGATCTGGTATTATCCCCTCTGCCGCAGAGAAGACGGCAAGCTGCCCGGAACATCAACAAAAAAAGAACTGCTGAAGGACACATCATGCGCTATTCGCAACTGCTTATCACCACCACGAAAGAGATGCCTGCCGAGGCGGAGGTCATCAGCCACCAGCTCCTGCTGCGGGCCGGCTTCATCCGCAAGCTCACTTCCGGCCTTTACACCTACCTGCCGCTGGGCCTCGCCGCCTTGCGCAAGGTTGAAAAGATTGTCCGCGAGGAGATGAACCGGGCCGGGGCGCAGGAAATCCTCATGCCGATGGTGCAGCCTGCTGATCTCTGGGAAGAGTCAGGCCGGTGGAAGCAGTACGGCCCTGAGCTGCTCCGCTTCAAAGACCGCCACCAGCGCGACTGCTGCTTAGGGCCGACGCACGAGGAGGTGGTCACCGACGTGGCGCGGCGCGAAATCCACTCCTACCGCCAGCTGCCAGTCAATCTGTACCAGATTCAGACCAAGTTCCGCGACGAGATCAGACCCCGTTTCGGCCTGATGCGCGGGCGCGAGTTCGTGATGAAGGATGCCTATTCCTTTGATGTCAATGAGGAAGGGGCGGAGGCGAGCTACCGCAGGATGCGCGATGCCTACAACCGCATCTTCAAGCGCTGTGGCTTGGAGTTCCGGGCGGTTGAGGCGGACTCAGGCAGCATCGGCGGCTCCTTTTCACACGAGTTCATGGTGCTGGCCAAGACCGGCGAGGACACCTTGGTGATCTGCCAGAGCTGCGACTATGCCGCCAATCTCGAAAAAGCCAAGGCGGCGGCACCAGTGCGGACGGAGAACGGCGACGCGATGCAGGACTGCGTCAAGGTCGCCACGCCGGGCCTGAAGAAAGTGGACAAGGTGGCGGAGTTTCTCGGCTTGGACACCCGGCAGGTGATCAAGACCATGATCTATCTGGCCGACGGCGAGCTGGTGGCAGTGTTAGTGCGCGGCGACCGCGAGGTGCAGCCTGTCAAGCTGAAGAATCTCTTGAATGCCACTGATGTGGAGCTGGCTGACGACGACACGGTCTGGCAGAAGACCAAGCTGCCGGTGGGCTACATCGGGCCAGTGGGCCTGCCGATCAAGTTCGTAGCTGATCAGGAGGTGATGCTGATGGGCAATGCCGCTACGGGCGCGAACGAGAAAGGCTTTCACCTGACAGGAGTTAATCCGGGCCGGGATTTCACGCCTGCTTTAACCGGCGATCTGCGCCAGGTGACTGCTGAAGACCGCTGCCCGCTCTGCGGCGGTGCGCTGCGGCTGACCGAGGGCATCGAAGTCGGCCACATCTTCAAGCTCGGCACCAAGTATTCCGCAGCCATGAACGCTGTGTTCCAAGACACGGACGGCCAGGAAAAGGTGATGATCATGGGCTGCTACGGCATCGGCGTGAGCCGGGTGGTGGCTGCGGCTATCGAGCAGAACCACGACGCGAACGGCATCATCTTCCCGCTGCCGCTCGCGCCCTTCCAAGTGATCCTGCTCAACCTTGACCTGAAGAACGCGGCCATAACTGCCGCTGCCGAGCAGCTGCACAACGAGCTGGAGGCCGCAGGCGTTGAGGTGCTGTATGACGACCGCGACGAGCGGCCCGGCTCCAAGTTCAAGGACGCGGATCTGCTCGGCATCCCGTACCGGGTGACGGTAGGCAAGGGCGTTGAGAAGGACGGCACAGTGGAGTTGCGCGCCCGCCGTAGCGGCGAGACGGTCATGCTGCCTCTGGCGCAGGCGACGGCTGAGATTGCCGCCAAGATCAAGGCGGAGCTGGCTGCGGCGGGCTGATTGCTGGCCAGCAGCAGGGGCGTTGGAGCGAACGCCCCCTATATTGGCCATCACTTTGCTGGGTGACGCGCTGGACTTTCTTATTCATGTTGCTCCTGCGCAAAAAGTTCTATCATGAAATCTTTCGCTGGACAGAAAGAAGCTATCCCATGTGTTTACAACCGGCGGAGGTGTGGGGGCTTCTCTGAAGCAAGTACAGTCCACTTGGAAAAGAATATTCTTTACAGCTACAATCAAATTTTACAGTCTTCATGTTTTCTGTATTTCAACCGACGATTATCGAAAGCTGGTTTGGTTCCCTCAAGAATATCGATGACCGCCTGATTTATACGCTGTTCTTCGATAGCCCCTGAGAAAAAGTCAAATTCATGTCTGCCGTTTTTCTTGTCGATTGAAACATGGATAATTTGTTCGGCATCGGCTGCAACGGCAAGGTTCGGATTATGCGTGACAAGAATGATCTGCCGCCTCTTTTTAGCCTGCTGGATGAATTTGACTAAAATCTGATAAACACTTTGATTGTCGAGATTATCTTCCGGCTGATCAATCACAAGCGGAATGTCCTGCTTATCAAGCATCAGGTAAAAAATCAGCAGCAAACCGCCCCGTTCTCCCGGCGACAGCTCGCTCAAATTTTTGCCGTCAACCTTAAGATCATATCTTGGTTCAAGATAATCGAAACCAAAAAGATAATCGTACAGTTCTTGCGGTGTTTTCTGGCCTTTCATTTGCTTAAAAACATTACGGTTTATTTTTTGGGATGAAACGTCATCGCGCATGTCGACATGCAGAGCATTGACTATATTTTCCAGAGCCTTGAAAATCTGTTCTCCATTTTCCCAGTCGTTCACTTCGCCGCAAAGATTACGCAGCAATACTTTGCCATCATTAGCTCCATAGAAGCTGCCTTTTTTTCCTTGATCTATATACTTGAACACCTCTTCATAAAATGAATTACTGAAATGCAGGCCAGCATCAATCGAAATATTATATTCACCAAGAAATTCCCGGCAGTTAGCAACCTCTTGATCGATAGCTTGTTTCACTTTGTTATAAAATTCTGTAAGTCCACGCTTCTTGCTGAAGACTTCTTTGGCAGTCTGTTTCCGCTTGCTGCGGGCATCATCCATTTGTTTCAAGTATAGATTACTGATGTTATTCAGTTCGTTATTCAGCCCGTTCAGCGTCTCAGCACCCGGATTACGCTCTTCACCACGCAGTTCTTTTTCCCGCTCCTGCCATTGTTTCAATTCGCTGAGATACTGCTGATATTCTCGCTCAGACTTGCCAAGCCGTTCTATTATCTTAGCTTTGTCGGTTTCCAATCTCGCTTTCTGACAGACCAAGCTATTCGCAGTCTTCACCTCATCAGAACCTGCTTCTTCCACAGCCAGAAGCAAGTCATCAATTTGTAAAGACCTTTTTACTCTTTTATCAATAGCAGAATCGAGAACAGGGTAATTTACATTTAGTGTAACAATATGATCGAAATTCAAGCCAGAAGACTCAAGAACATCCTTATGTTCTGTTTCAAGTCCAAGCAGTGCTTCAACGGCCCGCTTGATAGATTGCCGCACCTGCTGAAGCTGCTCAATAGCGTGCTTCAATTCACCCTGTTCGGCTTCGAGCTTCCTTATCTCCGCCTCAAGTCCTTCGATATTCTTCGTTACCCCTTCTATCTCCGTTGTTTCTGCTTGTGGTGCCGCCGTCGGCTTCGGCTTTTCTATAGGAAAAACTTTCGCGTGAGCATTCAGCTCTTCTTGTTTCCGTTCGATTTTATCCTTTAGTTCCTTGCGATAGTCTTCGGTGAGTTTTTTCTCAAAGAAAACGACATCAAGATTAGCCTGCTGAAGTTCTGTCTTTTTCAAGGCAATATCTTGCTCGGCCTGTTGAGAAAGATATTGGATTAAGTCGTTCAGGCTAGCCTTGCCATGCTGATCCTGCTTTTTTACGTACCGAAAAATGACTGATTCAAGTGTTGCTCGAAATTCATCGTAGGCAACATTCGCACAGATTCGTTCAAGATATTTTTGAGGAAGATATTCAACTCTTTCTTCGAGATGATCTGAAACTTGCTCATCCAGCTGTTTAATATCCGGTTTCCCTTCGTGCCAGTTCAATGTCCCTTTGAAATGTTTTGCGATGCCTCCTTTGAGGAACTTGTTTTTGTTCAGGAAGGAGAACAGTTCTTCTGTTTTCAGACTCGACGGTTCCTTCCATGTTTGGTTGCGGCTGTTGCCGAGCAGTCCGATAATATCGGTGACTGCGCTTTTGCCGCCGCCTTTGTTGCCGATGATGGCAACCAGTTCTTTTCCAAAGACAATATTTTCGTCGTGAAACCAATCTCCATGCTGTTGCTGATATCCATCAACGCAGCTTATGTGCAACGACTCTATATAGCGCGTTTTATGTTGGCGGACTCGGCGTTCAATTTCAGGTTTCTCACCAATATATACACGGCTGCGTGGTTCAAAAATAATCTGTTTAAGACCTTCAAAGGTGGGGTCAGCCTTGATCCAAGTCGGCTGCACAGTCCCCTGCTTTTCTGCGAAAAATACTTGTCCAAGTTTCCGGTCAAGATCGTCAAGAGAATGGGCATCGCAGCACGACAGCACCGGCTTCGGTTTGGTGTATTCTTTTTTATTCTCGGCACGATTGCTGCTGAGAAAATAATCAACATTATTGGCATTGCCAAAGAACGCATCGCTGAATTTATCCAGCTCGTCTGCAATCAGACACTTGCGCTGATTGCCACTTTCTGCACGAATGCCGTCATTGTTCGCTGCTGTGATGATGAGGACATAATCCAGCAACTCAGCGTTTTTTCCATAGGTTTCCGCAAGTGCCTCTCTGATGAATTCCCGCGTTGTGGTGGCTGCATTACAATCGTCGTTGCTCAGTTCAGATGCCTTTGTATGTCGATCAGAATTGTCAGTTTTATTTGTTTTGAGTTGGCTGATAAAATATTTGATTTTATCAATATGATTAGGCCAAGATGAATTAAAGATCAGATGAGTGTTGACCTCCGCCTGCTGTTTATTGACAACATAGCTCAACCGCAGCTCGATGTTCGGGAAGAATACTTTAGGTGAGTCAGGATAACGTGCTTTATATTTTTCGCACACAGAGAGATAGCTATCGATAGAGAAGTAATCAGCAATGCCAAAAACCTGCACATCTGAATCATGCAACTTTTGACAATATGATTTCCATACATCACTGCCGTCAGAGGTTTTGAACTGGTCGTTTAATTTTGTCTTGGGCGCATGAATGTGCAAATCCCATTTTCTCCATTCAGAACCTCTCGGCCATCTTTGCTGTTCCATGATTGCAATAAATTGATATTTTTTACATTAAACACACTACTGGTCAACCAGTAGCTGAACGTTATGGAGATAAAAGGGACCTAATGTGCAACTCTTAAAAAAGATGCCTGATCCATGGGATCCTGTAGAATAGCGGTATCTAAGCCATATCCACAAGGAGCGCGCCGTGGACCGGGACAGTTTTATTATCGCTGTTTTTCTGATAGTCTGCAGCCAATATGATTTCATCAAAAATAACTTTAAGATACGGCGCGGCGGTTTTCCGCCTGCCCTGAGCGATGAGGAAGTCATCACCATGGAAATATGCGGAGAATATTTCAAGTCGCATTACAGGCACTTTTTTCCGAAATTTTCTGACAGGTCTTCATTTGTCCGGCAGGCTGCAAATTTATGGCAGGTGAAATCGGCTGTTCAAAAACGTCTGGCCATGATCAGCGGTGAAATAAATGATCCTGTCCAGCCAGTCGACACGTTTCCTCTGCCTGTCTGCGTCATCACAAGAGCTGGACGGGACAGATGCTTCAAAGGAGAGGCTGATTTCGGATGCTTGCGCGGC
>NZ_JBLWEM020000045.1:0-5861 GCF_048287365.2 Candidatus Electronema sp. JC
CGCTATCTTGATTTGCGGCGGCCCGAGATCGGAGCCAACCTTGTCATGCGGCACACGGCGACGCAGGCGGCGCGGAGCTTCCTCTGCGAGAACGGCTTCTTGGAAATCGAAACGCCGATGCTGACGCGCTCCACGCCGGAAGGGGCGCGGGATTATCTGGTGCCGAGCCGGGTTAATGCGGGAAAATTCTTCGCTCTGCCGCAGTCGCCGCAGCTTTTCAAGCAGTTGCTGATGATGGGCGGCATGGACCGCTATTTTCAAATTGTCAAATGTTTCCGCGATGAAGATCTGCGCGCCGACCGCCAGCCGGAATTCACCCAGATCGACCTTGAACTGAGTTTTGTCGGCGAGGAGGACATCATGGCCATTGCCGAGGGTTTGGTCAAGCAGGTTTTTGCGGCAACTCGCGGCATTGAATTGAACCCGCCTTTCCCGCACATGAGCTATCAAGAAGCCATTTCGCGCTATGGCAACGACAAGCCGGACACCCGTTTCGGCTTGGAATTGGTTGATTTGACCGAGAAACTGCGCGGCTGCGGCTTCAAGGTCTTCAACGCGGTCATCGAGGGCGGCGGGATTGTCAAGGCGATCAACGCCAAGGGCTGCGGCACCTTCTCGCGCAAGGACTTGGATGATTTGACAAATTACGCAGGCAGCTTCGGGGCCAAGGGCATGGCCTGGATCAAGGTGAAGGAGGACGAGTGGCAGTCGCCGATTACCAAGTTTTTCAATGAAAACGAGATCGAAGCGATGCGCCAGACTCTCAACGCCGAGCCGGGCGATTTGATCCTCTTCGGCGCGGACAGCGTTGCGGTGGTCAATCAGGTGCTTTCCGAGCTGCGCCTTGAGCTGGGCCGCAGACTGGGCCTGATGGACAGCAATGTCTATAATTTCCTCTGGGTTACGGATTTCCCGCTGGTCGAGTTCGATGCCGAGCGCAAACGCTACGCTGCGGTGCATCATCCCTTCACTGCGCCTTTTGACGAAGACCTTGCCCTGCTTGAAAGCGAGCCGCTCAAAGTCCGCAGCCGGGCTTACGACCTTGTCCTGAACGGCAGCGAGATCGGCGGCGGCTCTATCCGCATCCACACCACCGAAATGCAGGCCAAGATGCTCAATCTGCTTGGCATTGCAGACGAAGAGGCAGAGGAAAAATTCGGCTTTCTCCTCCGCGCCCTCGAATTCGGCGCACCCCCGCACGGCGGCATCGCTTTCGGCCTCGACCGCCTGATGATGCTGCTCACCGGCTCCAGCTCAATCCGCGACGTGATCGCCTTCCCCAAAACCCAGAAGGCCACCTGCCCGCACACCGACGCGCCAGGCTCCGTCGCCCGCAAACAGCTCACCGAGCTGCACCTCCGGCCTGATTGGAAAGAGGCGTAAGCAGACGATGTTTTGCAAGGGCGGGCCGATGGGTCCGCCCTTTTTTATTGCCTTGGCAGGGCGGACGCAGAAATTCATTCCCATCTACTCAAAAATAAAACAGAATCTGACTGCGCTAATATCGAATCCTTCAATGTGAATATCTAATTTTTGGACAAAATTATCGAAAAATTAGATTTCGACATCGAAACTTTCGATAATTTTATTGACGCGCTCAATGTCGAAATTGAGCTGTTCGATGTTTTTATTGAGCGGGTGGATTTTGGAGCAGGCGGGTTCGTTGACTGAAAGCTGCGGCGGCGGTCAGGGCTGCAAAAATTTCCCTCTCATTTTTCCCTTGACAGCCCTGCATTGCCGAAATAAACTCAGCGGTTGTTTTCCATAAATCCTTGCAGGGAGGCCGCCATGCCGGAAAAAACCCCAACTGAACAGATCGCCGAGATTTTGGGGGTGGAATTCCTGCCCCTGCTTGAACCCTCCGAAGTGCGGGAATTGCAGAAGGCTCTGCCCGGATATCAGGCAGTTGCCGACGATGCGGCCCGCTTCGCCCAGAAGCACAAAGACACCCTCAAGCTCGACCAAATCCGCGCCTCCATTCAGCAGGGCTTGGACGATGTCGCCCGCCTTGAGCCGGTCGAGCATCTCCTCAAAAAGTTGTATCTTTCCGTCTATCATCAGCGGCTTCAGGCCACAGCCAAGTGCATGGAGGGCCTGTACGACACTTCCCGCCGCATCCGCGACTTTTCCGAAGCCTACCCGGAGATTGAGGAGGAAGGCCAGCATCTTCTTGATTTCATGAAGGCCTTCAGGCCGGGGCCGAAGAAGGAGAAGAAAGAGGAAGGGAGTGGTGGGGCGTAGGAGGCGGATGATGTACTGCTGCGCTGGGGAGGCGCAGCAGTAGAATAACTCAATCAAAATGATCAGGATAATGCTATGCGCATTAAATTATCTTTTTTGTGTTTTGTTGTAGTATCATCGTTGATCTGTTCTCTTGGAAATGCAAATGCCGCTTCTTCTCTGGAAGATCAAGAAAAAGCCTTGAACATAATTGCTGATTTTGCTGATAGAATTTGCAGCAATATTCGTCTTGAAGGTTCTGGCAGTGCCGTCGAATTAAATGGAGAGGCAAAAGCTGAGTTGAAAGGTTTGTTGAAAAAGTTTGCAAACCTTGGCATAGGCGGCACTGGAAAATATGAAGAGACAGCGTGGAGCGGTGTTCTCCAGAAGGATATTGCTGCTATTTTGCAGAAAAATGTTGACTGCAAATTAAAAATAGTTGACCTGTTAAAAGACAAAATTACCTCAACAAAGCAGGATGACTCTACCACTCATGCAGAGAATAAAGCTGGCGATAAAAAAATATCCTCTGAAAATCTGGTTGTAAACGGTGATTTCTCGGCTCATTGGTCAGAAGGATGGAAGAAAAATGTTAGCGACAAGACAAATGGTGCTATTCATGTCGAAACTGTGCAATCCCCTAACGATCCGTCTGATGAACTTCTGCATCTCCATTTAGAAGGTGAAGGCGCAGGATGGGTTGAGCAAAAGGTATATATTCCAGCGGGCAAGGGAATAGAAAATCTTCTTGTTGAGTTTGAGATGAAAACTGAGATGGAAACAACTGGCTTCAATTTAGGAGAACCAATTGAAGCCTTCTTCTGTGTCCAATTCACTGATAAGGATGGCAAAAATTTAGGTCAAATTAACTTTTCAGCAGGTAAGAAGGGAGACTTTGAAGACACTGGTCTTTATGGCGCACCTTCATCTTTAAAGTCAAATAATTCAATGTGTATAATCAAAACTAATCCGCAGTATCATTCAGTGAGAGAAAATCTGTATAAAAAATATATAGATTGTTTTTCTCCGAATGGCATGGAAAGAATCAATAGTCTTGATCTCGTAGCATATCTACAGACGGCTCGTAGTAATCAAAAGGCGGATATTTATCTTGATAATATCAAGATATACTACAAAGATTGATTGAGTGGGTACATGCCATCAGCAGATACTGCTGGACTAAAAAACATCGCATATATCTATCAGCACACTCTCAGCAACGTGCAACTGGAGCTTATCAAGCTGTATTCAACCAATTTGAATGAACATGAACTCTTGGAGTTGAAAAATATCCTCGTTCATCACTTCAGCCAGAAAGCGATCAACGAAGCTGACGATATATGGCAAGAAAAGGGCATGTCAGCGCAAACTATGGATGATTGGCTGAATAGAAAATAAGCAAAAAACCGCCTTTTCTCCTCCGCGCCCTCGAATTTGGCGCGCCAGACTCCGGTTGCCAGAAAACAGCTTAGCGAGCTGCACCTCCGGCCTGCCTAAGGCAGAAGCCCCTTGTTTTTTTATCTCATCTGCGGTACATTCCGACTTTTTCGACTAAGCCGGGCGCGCTCATGCGCCCTTTTCATTTTTTCAGAGGAGCAGCAGAGCTGTATGGATCAGAGCAAGATCAGAAACGTGGCCATCATCGCCCACGTTGACCACGGCAAGACCACCTTAGTTGACAAACTCTTCCACCAGAGCGGCCTGTTCCGCGAGAACCAGCAGGTGGCGGAGCGGATGATGGACTCAATGGATCTGGAGCGGGAGCGGGGCATCACCATCGCCTCGAAGAACGGCTCCTATATGTATAACGACTACAAGATCAACATCATTGACACGCCCGGTCACGCAGATTTCGGCGGCCAGGTGGAGCGCGTCCTGCGCATGGCGGACGGCGTTGTCCTGCTGGTTGACGCACAGGAAGGGCCGATGCCGCAGACCTTCTTTGTCGTCAAGAAGGCGCTGGCCGCCAAGCTGCCGATCCTTGTCCTGATCAACAAGATCGACAAAGATGCCGCCCGCTGCGACTGGGCGGTGGATGAAGTCTTCGACCTGCTGGGACGGCTGGAAGCGCCGGATCACATCCTTGATTTCCCGGTGGTCTTTGGTTCGGCCAAGCAGTCAGCTATGGTTGCTGACCATCATGAGCCATTGGTGCCCGGCCAAGGCATGGATCTGATCTCCGAGATGATCATCAAGCATGTGCCGCCGCCCTCCGGCGACCCTGCCGCGCCGCTTCAGCTGCAAATCAACACCATTGACTATTCGCCGTATTTAGGCCGCTTAGGCATTGGCAAAATAGTCAACGGCACCCTGCGCCTCAACGACAACATTGTCGTCGCCCGCCGCGACGGCTCGATCAAGCCGGTGCGGATCAGCAAAATTTTCGGCTTCGCAGGCAGCGAGAAGGTGCCGGTCGAAAGCGCAAGTGTGGGCGACATCGTCGCGGTGGCAGGCATGGACGACGTGACTGTGGGCGTGACCTTCACTGACCCGGACAATCCCCAGCCCCTGCCGCTGATTGAGATTGATCCGCCGACGATCTCCATGCACTTCATCCCCAACGACTCGCCCTTTGCCGGGCAGGACGGCAAGTTCGTCACCTCGCGGCACATTGAGGAGCGCTTGAGCCGGGAGACCTTGGCTGACGTGGCGCTGAAGTTTGAGCCGCTGGCCGACGCGGTCGGCTTCCGGGTCTCAGGCCGTGGCGAGCTGCATCTCTCCATCTTGATTGAAAAGATGCGGCGCGAAGGCTACGAGTTCCAAGTCACCCGCCCGCACGTCATCATGCGCGAGGTGAACGGCAAGATGCTGGAGCCGTATGAGTCCCTGACCGTGGATGTGGATGAGAAGTATCAAGGCGCAGTCATTGACAAGCTGGGGCGGCTGAAGGGCGTGATGAGCGACATGAAAAACCACAACGGCATGTCGCGGATGGTCTTCAAGGTGCCGACACGCGGCCTGCTTGGCTACCGCTCCCAGTTCATGACCGACACGCGCGGCATGGGCGTGATGAATTACGTCTTCGCCGAGTGGGGGCCGCATGCGGGCGAAATTCAGAACCGGCAGAACGGGGTGCTGATCGTCAAGGAAAACTGCGTCAGCGTGGCCTACGCCTTGTTCAACTTGCAGGAGCGCGGCACCTTCTTCATCGGCGCGGGCGAGCCGCTATATGCAGGGCAGATCATCGGCGAGAACAGCCGGGGCGAGGACATGGTGGTCAATCCGGCCAAAGGCAAGAAGCTGACCAACATGCGGGCTTCCGGCTCGGACGAGGCGGTCATTCTCACCCCGCCGCGCCAGATGAGCTTGGAAGACTGCATCGCTTACATCAACGACGACGAGCTGGTGGAGATCACGCCCAAAGTCATCCGTCTGCGCAAGCAGAGCCACGTGCGGATTAAGGGCTGAAGAGGGGTAGAGTACCAAGTGGGCAAACGATAAAGCCGTTTGCCCACGCTACTTGCTTGCTTGCTGGATGGACGGAGCTGGTTAATTTTTCTTTATAGCCGTAGCACAATAAATTGACTATAAACATGGCTGCTGAAAAATCTCATCTGTCGAACAGCCAAGTTTTCTTCTGAGTGCCTTTGCTTGCGCCCATTTATGCTCTATGGGGTTCAAATCAGGAGAATATGGCGGAA
>NZ_JBLWEM020000046.1:0-22254 GCF_048287365.2 Candidatus Electronema sp. JC
ATCGGCATTCAGCGTCATCGCCCAAAAATTTCCAGCGCATATTCATGCTGTCACGTCGCATGGATTTGAATTGAAGGTGTTCTTGTTCATATTGGCCTATGGCATCGAAAAAACGATGTTATAGGTCACAACTTGGGTTATTTTTAAATTAACATATTAAAATTATTTAATTTTATTAATCATTTGCAGTCCGCCGTTGCTGTCAATCAGGCATCATCAAAATTTCACAAAATCTGCGAGGAAAAAAACATGACCACTCGCGCCGCACATTGGGATGCGATTTTTGCCAGCAAGAAGGATGCAGAGCTTGGCTGGCATGAGAACGATGTCTCTCAGACCTTGAAATTCATTGATCCGCTGCCGCAGCAGGAAGCGGCGACGGTCTTTCTGCCCGGCGCAGGCACATCGCTGCTCGTGGATGCGCTCTTAGGCAGAGGATATAAACTGATCCTGAACGACATCAGCGAAGTCGCCTTGCGCAACGTGGGCCAGAGAATAGCGAAACATGAGCATGTCACGCTGCTGCATCATGACATTGCACAGCCTTTACCTGCTTCGCTTGCCGCTGCTGTTGATCTGTGGATCGACAGGGCGGTGCTGCATTTCCTCCTCAGCGAGAACGAGACTCAAGGCTATTTTGCCAATCTCCACGCAGCCGTCCGGCCCGGCGGCCATGTTTTGCTGGCGGAGTTTTCAACCGCCGGTGCCATAAAATGCGCCGGACTTGAGCTGCATCGGTATTCCCTCGAAGAAATGTCCATGCGTCTCGGCAATGACTTCGCCCTGATCACCTCAGAAGAGCATACCTACACCAATCCCTCTGGCCAGCCCCGCCCGTACATCTACGGGCTGTTCAGAAAAACTGGCGCAGATTCTTAATGGACAACCGGCTCATCAATATCGGCTTCGGCAATGCAGTGAAAATCAGCCGCATTCTCGCTGTGGTCAATCCCGGCTCCTCGCCGATCCGCAAGCTCAAGGAGGAGGCCAAGCAGGAGCACCGCCTGATTGACGTGACCGAAGGCCGCCGCACACGCGGCATCATCATCTTGGACAGCGGCCACTTGGTGCTGACCTCGGTGCAGCCGGAAACCATCAGCCAGCGGCTGGCCGCCCTGGACAAAGAACAGGCCAATCCGGCCCGCCTGCTGCACACGGAGAACGACCATGAATGAAGGCATCCTGCTGGTGCTGTCCGCGCCTTCCGGCTGCGGCAAGACCACGATTCTGCGGCAGGTGATGGCCGAGCTGCCCGGTCTGGCCTTCTCGGTTTCGCACACCACCCGCCAGCCCCGGCCCGGCGAGATCAGCGGGCGCGACTATCACTTTGTCAGCATGGAGCAGTTCAAGGCCATCCGCGACCGGCAGCCGTCGGGCTTTCTCGAATGGGCGGAGGTGCATGGCAACCGCTACGGCACCTCGCGGCAGGAAGTGGAAAGCCGCCTTGCCGCAGGCGAGGACGTGATCTTAGACATTGACGTGCAGGGAGCGGAGCAGGTGCGGCGCAACGCTCAACCGGTGACTGTCTTCATCGCCCCGCCCTCGTTGGAAGAACTGGAGCGGCGGCTGCGCGGGCGCGGCACCGAAAGCGAGGAGAGCGTCCGCCGCCGTCTCGCCAATGCGGCCAAAGAAATGCAGGCCGCCCCTGCCTACACCTATTTGATCATCAACGACCAGCTGGACCAAGCCGTGCTGGAGCTGAAATCGGTGATCATTGCGGAACGCTGCCGGAGGCGCGGCAGGGCATAAGGCTTCCGGCTACTCAAACAGCCCGCTGCGCTGGGCGAACCAGCAGAGGCACAATCCGGCGGCCAGCGCGGCCAGGCCCATCGAGCGCAGCCTGTCCGGCTCGGCCTCCGAGAGCTGCCGCAGCCATTCCTTCATGAATTCAGGGAAGGCCATGTAGGGAACGCCTTCGAGTACCAGCACAAGGCCGATCAGAGTGAGCAAAGTTTTCATGAGGGCAGCCTACCAAAAGACAGGGCGGCTTGCAATCCTCATGCAAAGATATTGACAAGCAGCGGCGGAAAAAAGTAATCTCGCCAGCAGTCAGCCGCGCAATTCCCTGCTCTGCGGCTTTTTTCATGGACTTTCAGGCATCGGCGGAAACACAATGACACAGACAGACGCTCCCGCATCTCCGCGCTACAGCGAGGCCGGGGTTGACATTGACAAGGGCAACGCCTTTGTCTCCCGCATCAAGCAGCTTGTCCGGGCGACACACGGCAAAGCGGTGATTGATGACATCGGCGGCTTTTCCGGCCTCTTCAGCATCGGCAACGCTGGCTTGAAAGACCCGGTGCTGGTGGCATCCACCGACGGCGTGGGCACCAAGCTCAAGATTGCCCAGCTCTGCGGCAAGCACGACACCATCGGCATTGATCTGGTGGCGATGTGCGTCAACGACGTGATCGTCTGCGGGGCCAAGCCGCTCTTCTTCTTGGACTACTTTGCCTCCTCCGCGCTGGATTTAGAGGTGGCGACAGACGTGATCAAGGGCATCGCTGACGGCTGCAAGCAGGCGGGCTGCTCGTTGATTGGCGGCGAGACGGCTGAGATGCCGGGCATGTATCAGATAGGCGACTACGACTTGGCAGGCTTCACGGTTGGCATCTGCGACCGCGCCGCGATCATTGACAAAAGCAGCGTCAGGCCAGGCAATAAAATCATCGGCCTGGCCTCGTCCGGCCTGCACTCCAACGGCTACTCCTTAGTGCGGAAGATTGTCTTCGAGGAGCTGGGGCTGAAGGTGGGTGATCAAGTGGCGGAGCTGGGCTGCACACTGGGCGAGGAGCTGCTCAAGCCGACCCGCATCTACGTGGCCAGCGTTCTCCGCGTCCTGCGCAACCACAAGCTCAACGCGCTGGTGCATGTCACTGGCGGCGGCTTTTTTGACAACATCCCCCGTGTGCTGCCGGAGAGCTGCAAAGCGGTGATCGAGAAAGGCAGCTGGCCCGTGCCGCCGGTCTTCTCCTTCTTGCAGGACAAAGGCCGGGTTACAGAGGCGGAGATGTACCGCACCTTCAACATGGGCATCGGCATGATGGCGGCAGTCAGCGAGGCAGATGCTGATGCGGTCATGCAGCAGTTCCGGGCGATGGGCGAACAGGCCTATCTGATCGGCGAGATCGCTGCTGCCAAGCCGGGCGAGGCGCAGGTGCTTATCAAAGGGCTGGCCTGACCGCCGACAGCCAGACGCACGGAGCGATGCTCCGTGCTGATGAACAAAAACTCCTTCGGAGTTCCATGCAGCCCAACGGGCTGAAATTCATCAGCTCAAGGCAACGCCTTGGGCGTTTAGGAATTGCTCCGAATGCGAACGACCTTTCATTCCTTATGAAAAGTGATGGATGGTGAGCCCCTGCAATGGATTGCGCTGAAGTTTATTTTTTCACCAAGCTCTTTTTGCGCTTGATGATTTTTTTCCGTCGCAATTTGACCTGCTGCTGCGCGTCAGAAAGCCGCTTCTCCGCCTGCCGGATCAGCTTCTCGTGGCAGCTGACCTGATCTTCGCCGCTGCGCTGGACATAGCTGCCGTCCGGCTGCATCTCCCACGCGCCGCGCTGGTCGCCAAGCTGAAACTCCAGAAAACGGCGCAGCTGGACGCGCAGCTCCGGCGGCTCGACCGGGGTGATGACCTCCACCCGCTCCTCCAGATTCCGCTTCATGATGTCGGCGGAGCCGATGAAATACTCCTCCTCGCCGCCGTTGTGGAAATAGTAAATCCGGCAGTGCTCAAGGAAGCGGCCCACCACCGAGATCACCCGCACATTGTCCGACAGTCCGGCGATGCCGGGCCGCAGGCGGCAGCTGTCACGGACAATCAGGTCCACTCTCACCCCGGCCATTGAGGCTTTATAGAGGGCGGCGGTGATGTCTTTGTCTTCTAACGCGTTGGTTTTGAACTGAATCCGTCCCGGAGTTTTTTCGCTGTGCAAGGCTATTTCACGGCTGATCTTCTCCAGCAGGGCTTTTTTCAAAATGCGCGGCGAAGGCAGCAGCTTGCGGCAATTTCTGTCCGGGGCGTAGCCGGTGGTCAGATAGTTGAACAGCTCGGTCAGATCTTCGGTGATGACCGGATCGCAGGTCAGAATGCCGAGATCGGCATACATTCTGGCTGTGCCGCGAAACACGCCGCATGGTCAAAAATGCTTGCAATTTATCCGGCTGGATTTCATATTTGAGCAGCCGCTCCAGTGCGGCCTCAATTCGCAACATTTTTATTTTTTTGGCCTGGCCCCAGCCAAACCACAACTTGTCTTCCTCTGCGCGAGCAGCAGAGGTTTTCCGCTCAACGGCGAAGGAGGCACTTAGTCACCGGCCTCAGTGCGCTGGCCTGGCAGGAGCGCAAGCTGCCCTTCTTGGCCATTGAGACCGACGGCAATCCTTTCCCTCAGCTTATTGAGGCGCGGATGGAGGCCTTCTGTCTGCAAGCCCAGCGGCTGAATGAGCAGATGCTGGCCTGCGGTTCACAGGGGCACTGAAATGGAGAGACGGCGGGGCTGCACAAATGGCCTCGCCGTTCTATAAGACAAGCAGAGCGTTGAACCGTTTAAGGCATTCAACGTCAAATTTTCCAGAAGAAAAAATGGCCACGTACTTATTGATATGGAATCCTGAATATTATCCTTGGGATGATATTGCTGATGCGGCTCAGGAGATTAAAAGAAAAAGAGTCTTCTCGTGGGGCTGGAGTACAGGGTCACGGAAATCCATTCAAAAAGGTGATCGTCTTTTTCTTATTCGTTTAGGGAAAGCGCCAAAAGGCATCATGGCTTCTGGATGGGCTACATCAGATGTGTATCCTGATACACATTGGAATAATAGTCAGACTCAGAAGGAAGCACTATACGTAGATATAGATTTTGACAGAATACTTGTTCCTGGGATTGATCGCATAATAAATATTGACCTGCTTGAAAATCATCCTGTTTTAAAGAAAAAATATTGGCATCCGAGAGGGTCTGGGTCAGAGATTCCTGATGATGTGGCGAATGAACTCGAAGAAATTTGGAAGTGCGATAAAGATAATAATCGCAATAAATCCAAAACAATTGACAGAGAAAACGTTCAGTCGGCTCAGGAGATCGCCGAAAAACTGCTTCCAGATGCTAAACTGAGAAAAAATATTCTACATTTCTTGTCAAATGCGATTTGTTACGCCAACGAATTGAGAGCGGATAATTGGAATATAAATCTTGACAAGAATGGAAAATTTATAAGGTTTAATGTTGGCCAAGAATACTGCATAACTATATACAAAAAATATTCATTAGTACTCGTTCTGAAAGAAGTTTTGAACTTCACAGAGGCAGCATCTGTAAAATTTCAAGGGCATCAAGGAAAGAAAAAGATTATTTCCAGTAATTTAAGAGAAACTCCCGACTGTCTTGCCAAAGTTCCCGACTCTGTCGGCTGTCTTGTTTCGCATGAGCATATTGTTAATATTTTACCTTCTTTAGAAGAAGCAAACAGACGTTTTATCGATTATGCGATACGCAACACTAAGATAACCCCACTGATGAGGAGGACGCATTCTCCTGGATTAACTGCTTATTTGTCACAAGTGTTATCAAGTCGCACCCCTGATCCTGTTTACACTGCAATTGATGATGATTATCGAGAACAGGAGCAAATGGAAAAAGAAGTCAGAAAATTGAGTATTCACGATTTGGAAGAAAAAATAAAAAATGCAAACCGCTGCATTGAATCGTCACGATTAAGTGTAACTGTTTTGAAATTTGAAAGAAATCTATATATTGCCGAGTATACAAAAAGAAAAGCGAACGGAATATGCTGCGACTGCAAGCAACATGCGCCTTTTATCAGCAAATCGACGAATGAGCCTTTCCTTGAAACGCATCATATTGTTCCATTGGCTCAAGGAGGAGCAGACACTATAGAAAACACCGTCGCTCTTTGTCCGAACTGTCACAGGAAGCGGCATCACGGATGAACCGCATGGCCCCAGCTAAACCACAACTTGTCTTCCTCCGCTGTTGAAAAAAGCAAAAAAAATTTCGAGAGGAAACGGGATGAAGACTTTAGTCAGAGGTAAGTCTGTTCATTTTGATGACCGTTATCTTCATGTTGAACTTGAAGATGAACGTATCATCTCCACGCCAATATCTTGGTACAAAGAGCTGCAAAGCGCATCTTTGTTCCAGCTTGGAAGATATAATTTTATCTGCCAAGGAACAGGTATTGAATGGCCTGATATTGATTATCATCTGAGCATTGAAAGCATGTTGTTTTCCAGTGTTGCAGAAAAGGCGGCATAGATCTGTCCCCGCATGGCCCCAGCTAAACCACAACTTGTCTTCCTCTGCGCCAGCTGCGGCCATGAAAGCCGCAAATGGCTGGGCCGCTGTCCGCAGTGCGGCGAGTGGGACAGTCTGCGCGAGCAGCAGGCCAAGCCAAAACTGCGCGGCGGCGGCGCGGCGGCAGCAATTTTCCCGCTCAACGGCGAAGGCGGCGAGGAGGAGTCGCGCTTAGTCACCGGCATCAGCGAGCTGGACCGGACGCTGGGCGGCGGCATCGTGCTTGGTTCTGTCACGCTGATCGGCGGCGATCCAGGCATCGGCAAGTCCACGCTCATCCTCCAGCTTTTAGCCGCGCTGGCCCAGCAGGATCGCAAGCTGCTCTACGCCAGCGGCGAGGAGTCTGTCCGGCAGATACGGATGCGGGCCGAGCGGCTGACAGTGCGGAGCGACAGCATTTTTCTTGCTGCCGAGAACTCGGTGCAGGCCATCATTCGGCAGGTGGAGGAGCTGCGCCCCGCCTTCTTGGCCGTGGATTCCATTCAGACTGTGTACAGCGAGGAGGTCAGCTCCGCGCCCGGCTCGGTCACGCAGGTGCGCGAATGCACCTCACTTTTGGTCAATCTCGCCAAGCGCACGGACATGCCGGTGATTCTCATCGGCCACGTCACCAAGGACGGCAGCATCGCCGGGCCGCGTGTGCTGGAGCACATGGTGGACACGGTGCTTTATTTCGAGGGCGACAGCAGCCAAGTCTTCCGCCTCCTGCGCACGGTCAAGAACCGCTTCGGCTCGACCAATGAAATCGGGGTCTTCGAGATGAAGGAGAGCGGCCTGGCTGAGGTGGACAATCCCTCCGCGCTCTTCCTCGCCGAGCGGCCTGTCAATGTGCCCGGCTCTGTGGTCATACCCAGCGTGGAAGGCACGCGGCCTATCTTGGTGGAAGTGCAGGCTCTTGTCAGCCCATCCAGCCTCGGCACAGCACGGCGCACCGCCATCGGTGCGGACCCGCAGCGGCTGGCCTTGCTCACAGCAGTGCTGGAAAAGAAGATCGGCCTGAGCCTTTTCAACCACGACATCTTCCTGAACATCGCGGGCGGCATCCGCATCGATGAGCCGGCTTTAGATTTGGCTGTGATTGTAGCCCTGCTCTCCAGCCTTTATGAGAAGGTGGTTGATCCGGCCACCGTGGTCTGCGGCGAGGTGGGCTTGGCCGGGGAAATCCGCGCTGTCAGCCAGATGGAGATGCGCCTGCGCGAAGCCCGGAGGCTCGGCTTCAAGACCTTCCTCATGCCGGAATCTAGTCGCCGCCAGCTTGAGGCTGGCTCTGCGGAAGGCATTGTCGTGCATCCTGTCCGCACAGTGCATGAGGTGGTGGAAAGGTTGTTTGGTGGGTAGCTTGTTGATGTTTTGTCTTGACAAAAGGCAACGTTGTATGTTTTTATTGTCAAATCTTGAAAAATTAGGATAGGATTTACGTAGTTAAAATAACAAGTTCAATAATTACAATATGTTGTTTTTCATCACGTAAATCGCTGGTTAAATAAAATCAACGGGTTGACAATCGAACTTGTGACTTTATCAGGGCACCTCGAAAAATACCAATTTTGTCGCAAGAGTGATCGAATAATCAGGCAGTTGCAGGATGCAATAACTGTCAAAAGCACCAACTTTTTGAGGTTTCAATTAATTTGTTTAATCCTTTAACAAAGGAGTGCGTCAGCTCCTGCTCGATTCAAAAATAATTTATTATGATAAAAAAATGTATTAGCGTAATTATAATCATGATAATCATTATGATTATATATACAATAGAGTTTCTTCCCGATGTACATCAGTTAAATCAGGCGGAAGATAATATTGTGTTTTTAGTAGAAAAAAGAGGGGATGCAATATCTTTTAAAGAAGTTATCTTTAATTTACATGTTAACATTGAAGATATGCCTAAATATTTAATAGATGCTGTAATATCAAGAGAAGATAAAGGATTTTACGACCATCATGGTGTCAGTCTGACAGGCATAGCAAGAGCAATTTTTAAACATCATGGCGGTTCAGGGGGGAGTACAATTACACAGCAGGTGGCTCGATCCTTATTCTTGAGTACAAATAGAAATTATATTAGAAAGGTAAAAGAAATTTTATTAGCTATAAAAATAGAAATTTATTATTCAAAATTAGAAATTTTGGAGATGTATTTAAACAATATTTATCTTGGCAATGGAACAAGAGGGGTAGAAACAGCAGCTCGTTACTATTTCAGCAAGAGAGCTAAGGATCTAACTCTTTGGGAAGCATCTTTATTGGTTGGCTCTTTTCCAAATCCAAGAAAAAGAAATTATAAATATCATAAAGATATTGCAGAGAGATGTGCAGTTGATGTTATTCATAAAATGAAGAAACATGGTTTTATTGAAAATAATGAAAAGATATTTAAATCTATAAGAAAAGGCAAAAAGGTACTGTATCGCACAGATCATATCTGTCTTTTTGATGCGGTAGTTCCTGAAATTAAAAAGATATCTAAAATAAAAAATACAAAAGACGGAAGTCTTTTTGTGTTAACTTCTTTTAATCCAGAGTTGCAAGTTTATGCAGAATTGTCTATCAAGAAAAGATTAGATACGTTTAAAAAATTAAATGTATCTGAGGCAGCTTTTATTGCGCTGGATACCAGTGGAGCGATAAAAGCAATGGTTGGTTCATTAGACAGAAAAAAAAGCACATTTAACCATGCCGTTCAGGCGAAAAATCAGATGGGATCAGTATTTAAACCTGTTGTCTATTTATCCGCAATTGAGAATGGATGGAAGATGAGTAGGAAAATTTCAGGAAAACATATAAGTGTAAACGGATGGAGTCCTAAAAATAACAATCATCAATATCCAAGTTCAATTACCCTTGAAAAGGCTCTGTACTCTTCATGTAATACAGCAACAGTTCGCCTTATGGAAAAGGTTGGTCGAAAGAATATCATAAAAACAGCAAAAAAATTAGGATTTAATGACAGCTCCTTACCTGACAATCCAACCTTGGCACTTGGTACAGGCGAAGCAACATTGCGTGATATAACTAAAATATATAGCGTATTCGCTTCTGGAGGTCAAAAAATTTCTCCTTATACAATAAACGGGATAAGAGATGGTTACGGAACCATACTTTACTGGCGAACTGCTGAAAAAGAAAATGTTATTCTGGATGAAAAATATGTTCATGATATCAATAAAGCACTTCGTGAAGTAATCCAGAAAGGAACTGGCAGGAAAGCAGCTGTTAAATCAGTTCAAGTTGCAGGAAAAACTGGAACTACGCAGAATAATCGAGATGCTTGGTTTGTAGGATTTTCAGCGCATTTAGTTGCTGGTGTTTGGCTTGGAAACAGAGACAACAGCCCCATGAAAAATGTTTCCGGTTCTGGATTGCCAGCCGAAATTTGGTCTCATTTTATGACAAATGCTTATTATGGACTTGGTTTGCCAAAAGATAAGCCATTGCCATAAAAAATACTCAATAAGATTAAATTTTGTCTCTCCTGTATAGCAGCCACCATGCATGAGGTGGTGGAGCGGCTGTTCCTGCCGAACCAAAATTGAGTCGGTCACGGCTGACGCGGCCTTTCGCGTATCACATTGACCTTGCGTTATTTTATTTCCTCTGCCGCGCTTTTTTACGCTTTTCAAGCAAATTTCATTGATATTCAGATGTTTATGGTGTATGAATTAATCTTCGGCCTGAAATCATGCGCCGCACGGGCGAAATTTGATGAAATGCAATGATTCTTGGGAAGAAGCCAGAGAGCGAGTGCGCGAGGCCGCTGACATCGTGCAAGTGATCGGCGAGCATGTCCAGCTCCGGCGGGCCGGGGCGAATTTCACCGGCCTCTGTCCCTTTCACGGGGAGAAAACGCCTTCGTTTTTTGTGAATCAGCAACGGCAGAGCTTCAGCTGCTTCGGCTGCGGCGAGTCCGGGGATGTCTTCAGCTTTCTGATGAAATATCAGAATATGAGCTACCCGGACGCGCTGAAGGAGCTGGCCCGGCGGCACCAGATCAGCCTGCCCGAACCCAAGCTGAACGAGGCCGAGCAGGAACGGCGGCGGCGGCGCGAGCTGCTGTATACCGTCAATCAAGAGGCCGCCAGCATCTACCACGGCTTCCTGCTCAAGGCTCCGCAGGCCGAGGCCGCCCGCCAGTATCTTGCCAAGCGCGGAGTGCCGCAGGAATTCGTGCTGAAATACCAGCTCGGCTACGCCCCGGACGAATGGGATTTTATTTCTTCCCAGCTGGCGGCCAAGTTCGGAGCTGAAGCGGTTGAGCAGGCCGGGATTTCCGTGCGCAGGAGCAGCGGAAAGGGGGCATACGACCGTTTCCGTGGCCGGATCATGTTTCCGATCACCGATCACAGCGGGCGTGTCTGCGCCTTCGGCGGGCGTGTACTGGGCGACGGACAGCCGAAGTATATGAACTCGCCGGAAAGCCTGATCTTTGAAAAAAGCCGCATTCTTTTCGGCCTGCATCAGCACCGCGAGGCAATCCGAAAAAGTCGCCAGACGGTGATTGTCGAAGGCAACTTCGACTTGCTCCTGCTCGATGTGCATGGCATCAGCAACGCCGCCGCGCCGCTTGGCACCGCGCTGACCAAGGAGCATGTCCGCGCCCTGCGGAGCCTGTGCGACGAGGCCGTGCTGCTCTTTGACGGCGACGCGGCAGGTCTGCGGGCCGCCCGGCGGTCAGTGCCGATTTTCCTCAGCGAACGGCTGGAGGCCAAGGCCGCGTTGCTGCCTGCCGGACATGACCCGGACAGCTTCGTGCGTGAGCAAGGCGCGGATGCCGTGCGGCAGCTCCTTGACACCGCCGCCCCGCTGCCGGAGTTCATCTTCGACGCGCTGACAAAAGAACACGGCCTCACGCTCTCCGGGAAAAATAAAATCATGGCCGAGTTGGGTGAGCTGCTGAAGCTCACATCCGATCGCGCCCAGCGCGAGCTGATGGCCGCGCATTTCGCGGGCAAGCTGGGCGTGTCGGCGGAACATTTTTTGCCAGCTCCGCCGCTGCCGGAACAGCAGGAAATGCCGCCACTGCCGGATTTTATCCCGGAAGAGGAATATGCAGCTCCTGCTGAGGTTGAGGAAGCCGCGCCGCTGTCAGCGCAGCAACAGCAGCTGCTTCATTTTCTTGTCTTCTATCCGGAGCATTTTCAAACGCTCGCAGAAGGCGGCCTGCTTGACTACCTGCCGTTCTGCGCTCCGCCGGTGCGGGATGCGGTGTCGGCCATGCAGCGGCTGGCGGCGGCTGGCCCTTTCGCGCCGGAGCAGCTGCTGGCGGCGCTCGCCGACAGCCCGGCCCGGCGGCTGATTGCCGCATTGCTTCAGCAGGGCGGAGCGGATGACGACGAAAATCAGACGCAGTGCGCTGAAATGCTTTGTTGGCTCCGCCGGGCCAAGGACGAGCAGGAAAGCGCGGCCTTGCAGCGGCAGCTTTGGCTGGCCGAGCAGCAGGGCGAAAAATGGCTGGTGGAGGAGCTGCGGATGAAAATTTACAGAATACGGTCCGGGAAATAATTGCAAAGAATTTCTTGCAGAAAATTGAGAAGATGGTTATAAATTGCAAATTGAGACTCAATACTGACAAGCGGCCTGGCTTGTCGCAGTGAAAAAACCACAGCGTGGCTGTAGAAAAATCTGTACAAAACATGCAAAAAATTGTATTCTGATTGACAGGGGCGGCAGAAGCCGACTCAGTAGCTGACAGCACGTTGAAAAAGGAAAGATTTTTCTGCCGCAGCGCGGAAAAATGAGCCGGACAGCGGGCGGAGCGGAAGCCGCCGGGTTGAGACGCTGGCCGGAGGCTCTCAGAAGTCAAGCAGGCAGCACAAGGGGCGGGGGGGCGCGGAGTCGGCGGATTTCGCGCAGGAGCTGTGTTTCTAACGGTACGGAGGAGGTATCTCGTGAAGAACCAGTTGAATGTGCCTTCGGGCAATCTGTATGAGGACGAGGAAATTGTGGCGCACAGTTCTGATGTCGACATGTCAGACGAGGAGCAGAGCTGCGAAAGCGGGCTGCATGAGGAGGAAAGGCCGGGACAGGATGATTTCGGAGCTGACCCCATGAACATTTATCTCCGCGAGATGGGCGAGCTGGATCTGCTTTCCTATCACGAGGAGATAGCCTTGGCAAAAAAAATAGAAGAAGGCGAGGCGCGGGTGCAGAACGCCGTGCTGCAGCTCACAATGGGACTGGAGGCGCTGAACAGCCTGAGGGATGGTCTTCTGCAGGGCAGCCTGCGCATCGGCTCAGTGCTCAACGGGGTCTCTGAACATGACGACAGCGGCTTGGCCGCCATACGGGAAGCCTTCCTTGACGCAGTTGACCGGGCCGGACGGCTGGATCAGCAGCGGGCCGGGCTGTTCCGGCAGCTGAATGAGAAATCAGGCAGCCCGGAGGACGAGGAGCGGCTGGCCGACGGCATCCGGCATCTCAGCTTGGAAATCGCCGCCCTGTTCCGGCAGTGGCGGGTCAGCTTCCGCAGCCTGCTGCCAGTGGTCAAGGCGGTCGAGGAGTTCAGCGAAAAATTCCGCGAGGTGCGGATCAGGGCAAGGCGGGAGGTGCTGCTGGCATCCCGGAACGGCCACGGCATTCCAGAAGATCATCATATTGACGAGCTGGAGCGGCAGATCAGCTTTGATCTGGCTGAAACTGTCGGCATGGACTGCCGCAGCTTCAACGCCCTGTTCACCGAGGTGAAGATAGGCCGCCTGATGGCCAAGCAGGCTAAAGAGTCGCTGGTGCGGGCCAACCTGCGTCTGGTGATCTCCATCTCCAAGAAGTTCCTCAACCGGGGCATGATGCTCGCCGACCTGATTCAGGAGGGCAACATCGGCCTGATGAAAGCGGTGGAGAAATACGACTACAACCGGGGCTACAAGTTCTCCACCTACGCCACGTGGTGGATCCGGCAGTCCATCAACCGGGGCATCGCCGATCAGGGCCGCACCATCCGTCTGCCGGTGCACATGATCGAGGCCATCAACCGGATGCTCCGCTTCACCCGCGAGTTCCAGCGCAACGAGAGCCGCGAGCCGACCCCGGAGGAGCTGGCCGAGCAGCTCAACACCGATGTGGACTACGTCAACGCCGCCCTCAAGACGGCCAGAGACGCGATTTCTTTGGACGCGCCGGTGGGGGACGAGGACGACACCCTCCTCAGCGACTTCATCATTGACGAGGTCAATCCTGATCCGCAGGACACTTCCATTGCCGAAAGCCTGAAACGCTGCCTGAGCAAGGTGATGGACGAGCTGACCGAGCGCGAGGCCCAAGTGCTGCGGCTGCGCTACGGCATCGAGGTGGCCTGCGATCACACCTTGGAGGAAGTCGGCCAGTGTTTTGCGGTGACGAGGGAGCGCATCCGGCAGATCGAGTCGCAGGCGATCAAAAAGCTGCGACATCCGAACCGCAGCCGTTATCTGGAGCCGTTTGTCTATGACTGAGCCGCTGCTGGATGCCGGAAGCTGATTCAGTCGGCAGCTGGCTGGCTCTGACCGCGCTGCCGGGATTGGGGCCAGCTCTGATTCACCGGCTGCTGGCCGTTTTCGGCAGCCCGCAGGCAATCTTGGCCGCTGGCCAGGCGGCAGCGCAGGTCGAGGGCATTGGCCCCCGCCTGACTGCCGTGTTCAACAATCCCGCCGCTCTTGCGCAGGCCCGCTCGTGGGCCGAGCAAGAGCAGGAGCGGGCCGTCAAAGCCGGTGTGCGGCTGCTCTGCCGCGCTGATTCCGCGTACCCATCTCTTCTGCTTCAGCTTCCTGATCCGCCCGCGCTGCTCTGGTGCCGGGGTGACATTTCCTTTTTGCAGCAGCCAGCAGTGGCCTTGGTCGGCTCCCGCCTTGCCACCAGCTACGGACGCAAGGTCAGCTTCCTTTTCGCCCGCCAGCTGGCAGAGGCAGGCTGCGCCGTGGTCAGCGGCATGGCTGACGGCATTGATGGCCAAGCCCATGCGGGCGCGCTGGCCGCCGGAGGCCGCACTGTCGCTGTGCTCGGCTGCGGCGTGGACATTGTTTATCCCCGTTTTCACAGCCGCCTGTACGGACAGTTGTTGGCGCAGGGCCTGCTGATCAGCGAATATCCGCTCGGCACGCCGCCGGAGGGCTTCCGCTTCCCGGCCCGCAACCGGATCATCAGCGGCCTCTCGCTGGGCGTGGTGGTTATTGAGGCCGCCGCCCGCTCCGGCTCGCTGATCACCGCCCGGATGGCCTTGGAGCAGAACCGCGAAGTCTTTGCCGTGCCGGGCCGGATTGACTCGCCGCAGAGCGAGGGCGCGCACCATCTGATTCAGCAGGGGGCGCATCTGGCCCATTCCGTTGAGGACATTCTGGCCGAGCTGCCGACAATGGGTCGCAGACCGGAGCAGCGGAACAGCCCGCCGCCGCTCCCGGACGATCTCACCGGGCCGGAGAAAAGCCTGCTGTCCCTGCTTGACGCGGCCAGCCCAACGGATATTGAAGCACTGACCGAGCAAAGCGGCCTGCCGGTGAGCGAGCTGCACGGCCTGCTCCTTGGTCTGGAGCTGAAGGGACTGATCCGCCAGCTGCCGGGCCAGCAGTACGAGCGAAACTGAAGTCGGCGGCTCATTCCAGCTCTTTCATGATCATCGGCACCAGCTTGGCCAGCTGCATTTTGGTCAGCGCCTGATTGCCGTCCTTGTCCAAAAGGGCGATGAGATGGAAATGCACTGGCGAATCCGCGCCGGAGCAGCACATCACCACCACGCCGCCTCTGGTCCGCAGCACCAGCTCCAAGCAGGATTCCAGCCCCACTTTGTCCGCCGCCTCTTCCGCCGAGCGGAGCAGGTCGTTGAAGACCGGCCCGATGTTCTCCAGCTCCGAATCTGCCTCAGTTGCGTCCGAAATAAGGATCTCGCCGGAAAAATTCATCAGAGCCGCGTTCTTGTAGCCTTTGATGCAGCGGAGGCTGATGAACATGTTCTCAAGGGTGGTGATGTTCATGTCGTTTCTGTCCTGTTCAATTTGCCGTGCGGGAGAGACCGCCGCATCCTCCGTTTCCATCTGCTCCGCCTCCGCCTCCAGCACCAGCTCGTCGCTGTTGTCGGGCGGCAGCAGGCTCTCCTCAGTCTCGTCGAGGTCGGAATCGGCATCAGGATCAATGACGATGTCGTTCTGCGACGGCTCCATGTCAGCGGCCTGAACGCCCGCCGCCTCGTCGTCTTTCAGCTGCATGGCCTCCATGATGATAGACATCAGGTCGCTCTTGATCCGCCGCCGGATTTCCACTTTCGGCAGGGCTTTGATCTGAAAACGGACATTGTCCATGGCGATGATCCGGCGGGCCGCCTCCTGCTCCCGCAGCTCCCCGTATTCGGCATCGTAGAGCCTGCCTCGGTTGATGTACAGCAGCCCTTTGTTTTTTGGCGAGTTTCCCACTTCAAGCAGACAGGTTCTGCCGTCTATCTCCAGTAGCTGGAGAAACGCGCCGACTGATATGCCTTTGAGGCTGCCGCTGGTGATGTCCTCGTTGAGGATGTTGGTGACAATTTTGACCAGCTGCCGGACTTTGATCGGCTTGAGCAGGATGTGCCGCACCCGCTTCCGCAGCGTCTCAATTTTTTCCCGGTCTGTGCAGCCGGTGATGACCACCACCGGAATATGCGGATGAAAATTTTCTATGTAGTCGATCAAATCCCAGCCGCTGATCTCGCCGGGCATGATCAGGTCTGTCACCAGCAGGGCGATGTCCTCCTGGCCGAGGATTTCAATCGCCTCCCTGCCGTTGCTGGCGTAGACCGGGGTGAAGAAATCGCCGTAGCTTTTCAGCTGCTCTTCAAGGAGGGCGAGGGCGAAGAGGTCGTCATCGACAATCAGTATATCATACATCCCGCACCTCTGCCGTCGGCTCCTGACATTGTTCCAAACAAATGCAAATGCGCTCCTTGTCCTCTCTGTCCGGCAAAGCGCAGCGCAGGCTGCCTCATCCGGCTGAACGGCTCCGCGCCGCCCGCTCCCTGCTGATCAAATAGTGTTGTTCCGCTGAATAGGCGTGTGGGCGGAAACGCCCCAGATGAGCCTGCGCCAGCCCCGTAAAAACGCAGACCTCCTCTCTAAACGAGTATCACAGAAAAAGACGCTCCGTCAAATGGTACTTTTTCCGCTGGCGGAGCAGGGGCAAATGCAGTAGGCTGATTGCCGTCATATTCCAGCGGCTTGGGCGGCAGCCTGCCGCAGGGCTGTGGCGGGAGGCTGCCGCCGCGATTGCACGGAAAGATCAGTTGAACGGATATGAAAATCATCAAGAGCGATTTTGCCGCCGGAGCTGAGGCGGCTGAAGGCATCGCGGTCATCATAGATGTGTTCCGGGCCTTTTCCACCGCCTGTTACTGCCTGCATGGCCTGGCGGCGCGGCTGCTGCCCGCAGGCAGCATTGAGGAAGCTTTGGCTCTCCGCCGCCGTCTGCCGGATGCCGTGCTGATCGGCGAGCGCGGCGGCAGGAAAATCGAGGGCTTTGACTTTGGCAATTCGCCCACGGAAGTGCAGACTGCCGATCTCAAAGGCAAGAATGTCATCCAGACCACCCATGCGGGCACGCAGGGTTTAGTCAAGGCGATGAAGGCCGACGAGGTGCTGACCGGGGCCTTTGTCAATGCTAAAGCCACTGCCCGCTGCATTCTCAGCAGATCGCCAAAGGTCGTAACCTTGGTGCGGATGGGCTGGCAGGCGGAAACGCCCTCAGACGAGGACAGCCTCTGCGCCGACTATTTGGAATGCCTGCTGACCGGCGCAGCCTTTGACGAAGCCTCGGTCTGGCCACTGCTGCGGGCCTCGCCTTGCTCTTCCCGCTTTTTCGATCCGGCTAAACCGTGGAGTCCGAGCACGGATTTCGACCTCTGTCTGAAGCTGAACTGCTTCGACTTCGCCTTGACCGCCAGAACCAGCCCGGAGGACGGCCTGCTGTCCCTCTGTAAGATCGAAGCATGATTCTTCACAATTTTCATACTTGCTCCAGCATAATTCCAGATGAACCCGCTGCACTATCTCGACTTTGACCTGAAGTTCATCCGTAAGGATGCGGACAGCTTCCTGCTGGCCTGCCGTTCGCCTGCGGGCGAGGCCGCCGGAGCATTCTGCCTGCCCTTTGCACCGCTTGAAACAGAAAACCTCATCCTCAAGCTCTCGCGTCTCAAACGGGCCAGTCGAACTGCTGATTCGCCGGAGCTGGCAGCGGCCCGCAAGCTGGGCGGTGGGCTGTTCGAGGCCATTTTTCAAGGGCAGGTGCGCGACTGCTTCCGTGCCAGTTTGGAAAAAGTCCGCGTTCAGCCGGAATGCGGACTGCGGCTCAAGCTGCGTCTTCAGGACACGCCAGAGCTGGCCGATCTGCCGTGGGAATATCTCTACGATCAGACCTTCGGGCGGTTTCTTGCGCAGTCGGTGCAGACCCCGCTGGTGCGCTATTTGGAGCTGCCGGAAGGCATCAGGCCGCTGCATACCGCCTTTCCCCTCCGCATTCTTGGACTGATCTCCGGCCCCAGTGATTATGCTGCCCTTGACACGGCACGAGAAAAGGAGCTGGTGGAGCAGGCTGTTGCGCCGCTGATCAGCCAAGGGCTGGCCACGCTGGAATGGCTGCCTAAGGCCGACCTGAGCAGTCTGCGGGCAGCCCTGCGGCGCGAGCATCACATCCTGCATTTCATCGGCCACAGCGGTGTTGGCGAGCTGGTGCTGGAGGACGAGCGCGGCAAAGGCAGGTTGGTGAGCGGCGAGGTTTTGGGTGTGCTGCTGCACGACTGCCGTTCGCTGCGCTTGGTTGTGCTGAACTCCTGCGAGGGCGCACGCAGCGGCCCGGAAGACCCATTCGCCGGGATTGCGGCTGCGCTGGTGCGGCAGGGTCTGCCTGCGGTGGTCGCCATGCAGTTTGAGATCAGCGACGGCGTGGCCATTGAATTTGCCAAGGAATTTTATGATGCCTTAGCCTTGGGCTGGCCGGTGGATGCGGCGGTGGCTGAGGCACGGAAAGCGGTACTCTGTCTTGGCTCGATGGAATGGGGCACACCGGTGCTGCATCTGCGGGCTGAAAACGGGATGCTGTTTGAGTTGCCGGAGAAAACAGAAAAGGAAAAATTTCCAAAATTTATTGAATTAGAGATAGAACAAATTAAAAGTATAATGAATAGTCTTCATAAAGACATGCTGGCAGTGTCAAGAGAAATATATTGCAAAATGATGGAAGAAAATTCGGTATACATTGACTTTGAAAAAGAATTCTATGTTAAAAACAGCAGGGTTATCAATGAGTTGGAAGCAAATTCTTTCATTTTAGTTGAACACGTTCTAACGTCGAGCACTCCGCGTGGGATAGAAATAATCAATCCAATATATATTTTATATATATCTACATTTTTTGAGAAAACAGAACAGTTAAGTACACTTATCGATATTATCGATAAGTGTAAGGGTGAATGGCTGAACAGTAGAAAACTTAATGAAAAAACAGGGATTCCGGAATATGTAATTAATTCTATATTTAAGATATACAAAAATAAAAATTATGGCCTATTGTCTGAAAGAGGCAATTCCTGTTCTTATTTTGGCAAATAATAACAATAAAAAATGAATACAACTTGCCATTGGAGTTTCCCCTTTTCCCTCGAAATGGCAACTGATTCCCTTTTCACAGGAGAACTGACATGAGTAAAAACATCGTCATCGTCGGCGGAGTGGCCGCTGGCCCGAAGGCAGCCTGCCGCCTCAAGCGTCTGCGGCCCGGCTGGAACATCACGGTGGTGGATCAGGATTCCCTGATCTCCTACGGCGGCTGCGGCATTCCATACTACGTCAGCGGAGACGTGGCCGAGGAGACCGCCCTGCGCTCGACCAGCTTTCATATGGTGCGGGACGAGGCTTTCTTCGCTGATGCCAAGGGCGTGACTGTGCTCACCCGCACGCGGGCGGTGTCCATTGACCGCCGGGCCAAGAAGATCAAAGTCATTCACATGGAAAGCGGCGAGCAGCGCGAGCTGACCTACGATAAGCTGCTGCTCGCCACCGGGTCCAAGCCCTTTGTCCTGCCCATACCCGGCGCGGAGCTGGACGGCGTGTTCACCATCTCCGATCTGCACAAGGCGGTGGCGATCAAGCAGCGCATCGCAGGCAGCAAGGTGGGCAAGGCGGTGGTCATCGGCGGGGGCGCGATTGGCATAGAGATGGCCGAGGCCCTCACTGATCTTTGGGGGATTGAGACCGCCCTGATCGAGTTCATGCCCCAGCTGCTGCCGCGCATTGTTGATGCCGAGTTTGCGGCGATGCTGAAGAAGCACATGCAGGACAAGGGCGTAGCCATATACACCAGCGAGGGCGCGACGGAAATCGTTGGCGACGGGCAGGGCAGGGCGGTTGCGGTCAAGACTCCGCAGCGCACCTTGGAGGCCGACTTGGTGATCATGGCTGCTGGCGTGCGCCCGCGCAGCGAGCTGGCCAAGGAGGCTGGGCTGGCTGTGGAACCTTGGGGCGGCATCACCGTCAACAGCAGGATGCAGACCAGCGACCCGGATATCTACGCTGCCGGAGACTGCGTTGCGGTGCGCCACCTTGTCACTGGCAAGCAGAGCTTTGCCCCGCTTGGTTCGCTGGCCAATCGGGAAGGCCGGATCGCCGCAGACAACATGGCGGGCGGCTTCAGCACCTTTGACGGCGTGGTCGGTTCGTTCATCATGAAGGCCTTTGAACGCTGCATCGCCGCCACCGGCATCACCTATGAGGCTGCGCTGGCCGAAGGCTTTGACGCGGATTATTCGCTCACCGCGCCTGCTGACCGCGCTCATTTCTTCCCCGGCGTTTCAGCAGTTGCGCTGCAATTAGTCTTCGACCGCCGCAGCCGCCGCGTGCTCGGCCTGCAAGCCTTCGGAGCCATGAACGACTCCATCTCCGCCCGCATTGACGCGGCTGCCGTATTGATCGCCAAGGGCGCGGTGATAGAGGACTTCAGCCAGGCGGAGATGGCCTATGCGCCGCCCTTCTCCTCGGCCATTGACTCGCTCAACGCAGCGGCGTATGTGGCCGACAACCTCTGCGCTGGCCTGCTGCGCAAGGTGAGCATGGCCCGCTTCTTCGCGTGGATGGAGGACTTCAGCCGGGAGCCTGACTGGCTTGCCTTGGACATCCGCAACGCTAAAGATGCCAATCCCTATATGGAGAAGTTTGGCCAAGAACGCTGGCTGGCTGTGCCTTACCCGGAACTGCGGCAGCGGCACGGGGAAATTCCGGATGACAAAACCCTGATCATCCTCTGCGATGCAGGCACACGCTCCTACGAGGCGCAAGTCTTCCTCGACCACATCGGCAAGGGCGGCAGCCTCGTTCTGAGCGGCGGGTTCAACATCATCCGCAGGCTTGGCGCGGACTGGCTGCTGAAGTAATAAATAAAAAGGCCCTTTCTTCATCTTCATAAAACAAGAAAGGGCTTTTTAAAACACGCTACTACAAGACAGGAATCGCCGCTTCAATCGCCTTGCGTAACACCTCAAAAACAGCATTCACTATCTGTTCTATCACTACATTTTTGATTTTTTCCAGTGTGCGGATAAAATTTTCCACCATATCTCGTAATCCCTTGAGGAAAAATTCTCGTGTCTCTTCAGTGATTTTACCAGTTGCTATGCCTTCTGCCACGGCTTCAGCCTGTATGGCAATCGCCTTTGCTTGACGTTCAGAAAAACCTGCAACTTCTTCGATACGTTTTTTAAGTATCTCCGAAGCTACATTTTTTATGTCAGCGATTAATTTTGCTGCATCTAACGAGGCTGTGACAGACGTTATCACAGATTTAGGTCTCAGCAATATCGATTCTAACCCAACGATGCCAGACAGAGATTTAGTACGCATATCGGGTTGCGCTATTTTAAATTTCTCTATCTTAGCAGATTCATCTATCTCAGGAAGATCACTGACGAATGCCTTGCCAGCTAAGACTTGAGCTGCCGAGCCTTTCATATCAGCTACTAATTGCGTAAGCTGGGCAGCAACTTTTTCCATATCACCTATCAACTGCACAGTATCAATCCGTGTTGTTGCCATGTCGTTCTCCTTATTATCGCTTTAAGAAGCTCTCGTAGGTAAGAGCTTGATCCAAGTAAATCACTGCCTGTCCTTTGAACGCAGCAACTTCAGTGGCGGTAACGCCCTGCTTCTTATCCGTATCACGCATTTTCGTGACTGTTTCTGATATTTTCTTCAACGCAATCACGCTGCTTTTTCCATTGTCACTCGACTCCGCTGTAGAACCAGATCGAAATAGGCTGGTAATATCATTTGTTGGCAGAGGTCTTGCCTCAGTCTGTATAGCAAGCGCATCTATGGAACCAATAAGTTCGTTATAGGTATTCTCGCGATTGTCATAGGTAGCAGCGGTTGTTCCTGATGATGCCGCAGCAAAAAATTGCATCATCTTTTGATTGACAGATGTTAATCCATCTACGATAGCTTTATCGTATTCAGGTGCTAGTTTAATGCTGCCACATGCAGTTAATATACACAGTAAAAATGTTGCAGTTAATGCGGATTTTACAGCTTTAACTCTGATTATACTCATATTATTCTCCATGATAAATATTGACTTCAACCAAGCCTCTGATTATTCAATTCAACCTGATTTTTTAGTATTTGTCAATTTTTTTTTTTACGGAGAGCGCAGATATTCCTGCTATAGCACATTGATAAACGCAACAGCCTCGCCCTCAGTACCGTAGCCCATCAATTTATATCATCTTCCGCGTGAGCAAACGATAAAACCGTTTGCCCACCCTACCCGATTTAAATATAACCCAAGTTGTGACCTATAACTCTTGAAAAATCCAACCTAATGTGCAACTCTTAAAAAAAATGCCCGATCCATGGGGCGCATCCTGTAGAATAGCGGTATCTAAGCCATATTCACAAGGAGCGCGCCATGGACCGGGACAGTTTCATTATCGCTGTTTTTCTGACAGTCTGCAACC
>NZ_JBLWEM020000047.1:0-34446 GCF_048287365.2 Candidatus Electronema sp. JC
ACGGAAATGGACGGATAGCCCGATTCATCGTTGAAGTCTATCTGATCTATCATCAGCACCGCGTTGATTTTGAACGGCTACGGAAAACAGCACGCTGGCTGAAGCAGTTGAATTATTGCTATCGAAAATTGGAAACCAATGCACCGGAAAAAGCATACGATCACAGCCTGAAATGGTGGGCGCATCATTTCAGAAAGTTCGTTGCGCATGAAGATGAGCTGAAAGAGCTATGAACAGTCAGAAGAGTTCAATTTATGAAAGGCAGTTACGCATATTTTTCCTGTGCAACGCTCTGTGTAATTCCTGTGTAATCGTGCCAAGAAAACAAGGGAATTTGGCAGAAGAAAAGAGCATGGCTGGAGCAAAGGCAGTGCTCTTACTTTCAACTATATCAACAAGTTCAGAACAAAAGAGAACTTGCCGGAAAATACGCCTGAATTACTTAAAATCCCTCGGCTCTTCGCAGCTGTACGAGTTCGATTCTCGTTCCGGCCCGCAAGGCGGCAGCCCTTTTTCTTTTAAAAATTGATCATGTCAAATCAGCAACTGCTGCAAGAATTTGTTGAGTATGTCAAGAGACTGAAAGGCGATGAAAAAGGAGAAGCGCAGCTTTTCTGCGACCGTCTTTTCCGTGCCTTTGGTCATGGCGGCATTATCGAAGCAAATGGAGTTCTTGAGGCAAGAATCAAGTTCAACACCACAGGACGGACCAAGTTTGCTGATTGTCTCTGGTCGCCGCCTGGTGCTGACGGTGTTTTGATTGAAATGAAGAAAAGGGCGGAAAAGAATCTATCTGCTCATTTTCCGCAGGCGCGTGACTACTGGATTGAAATGAACCCGGAAACTGTCATCGGTACGGCAGCGCAGAAGCCGACCTATGTCATATTATGCAATTTTGACCGATTTTTAATCTACAAGCAGCTCTCGCTGGTGGATGACATTGCCATCAGCGAGCTGATTGACCGGGCCAGCGCATTCAATTTCCTGCTCAAGGAAGGAAGGGAGCCGGTCTTTCACCGCAATGTTGAAGAAATTTCGCAAGAAGCGGCAAAAGTTGTCGGCAAGATATTCCGGCATTTGATTGTTGAGCGCAAAGAAAAACCGGCAAGAGCGCAGCGATTCCTTCTCCAATCTGTGCTCGCGTTGTTTTCTGAAGACTTCGGCCTCCTGCCGCAGGCCATTTTCACGGAACTGATTCGGGACTGTCAACGCGGCCAGAGCACGTATGATCTTTTTGGCGGCCTGTTCAGGCAGATGGCAAGCAAGGACGCGGCGCGGGGCGGCAGATTCAAGCAAGTCAGGTATTTCAACGGCGGGCTTTTTGACGCAGTTGAACCGCTGGAGCTTGACGCAGACAGCCTCAGCCTTCTCAGCAAGGCTGCCAAATTCAACTGGAAGCATGTCAATCCGGCGATTTTCGGCACGCTTTTTGAAAGCACCATGAACGTGAAAGAGCGGCATCAGTTCGGGGCGCATTTCACCAGTGAAGCGGATATTTTGAAAATTGTCAATCCAACCATCATCCGCCCGTGGAAGGAGAAACTGAACAAGGCGGACACGCTTCAGAAGCTGTCCGCTCTCCGCGAGGAGCTTGGCAATTTCAAAGTGCTTGACCCGGCCTGCGGCTGCGGCAACTTTCTTTATGTGGCCTACCGCGCCTTGAAAGAGATTGAAATGCAGATCATTGAAAAAATTGTCGCCGATTATTCGCGACGGTCATCAAAAAGCATTCAATTGGGTATGTCGCAAGTGTCTGCCAAGCAGTTTCACGGCATTGACCGGCTGCCTGTGGCCGTGGAGGTGGCGAAAATGACCATGATGATCGGCAAGGAGCTGGCTGCCGACGAATGGAACAAGCGCATCAGTCCGCTCATGCACCTTGTTGACGAAGGGCTGCCGCTTGACCGTTTGGAGGACAACATCATCTGTGATGACGCGCTGTTCTGTGACTGGCCCTCCTTTGATGCGGTGATCGGCAATCCGCCTTATCAGGCCAAAAACAAGATGCAGCTTGAAATGGACAGGGCGGAGATAGAGCGGGTGCGGACACGCTATGCTGATGTTCCGGGTCGGGCTGATTACTGCGTTTACTGGTTCCGGCGGGCGCATGAGGAAATGAAGGCAGGCCAGCGGGCCGGATTGGTCGGCACCAACACCATCCGCCAGAATTACTCGCGGGAAGGCGGACTGGATTACATTGTCAGCAATGGCGGCACGATTACCGAAGCAGTTTCAACGCAAGTCTGGTCTGGAGATGCGGCAGTTCATGTCTCTATTGTCAATTGGGTGAAAGGCGAAGAGCCGGGAAAAAAGAAGCTGATTTTTCAACGCGGTGATGCCAAGGAATCTTCGTTTGAATATTACGAGGTTGAGCAGATAAACTCCGCGCTCAGTCTTGCCGCTGATTTGACTTCTGCCAAACCGCTTCGGGCAAATGTTGAATCAAAGGCCTGTTTTCAAGGACAGACGCATGGCCATGCAGGTTTTCTCCTCAAACGTGAGGAAGCCGAGCAACTGATTGCTTCAGATAACAAATACAGGGAAGTGCTTTTCCCGTTCCTCACTGCTGACGAGATGATCGGTTCTTTCGGTTCCTTGCCGAAACGCTATGTGATCGATTTCCGCAAACACGATATTTTTTCTGCTCAGGAATATACGGAAGTATTCAACAGAATAAGAAAGATCGTTTTGACAGAGCGTCAGGAAAAAGCAAAAGATGAGGAAAGGAAAAACGAGATGGTCTTGGCAAAGAATCCAAAAGCGCGGGTCAATAGGCATCATGCCAATTTTTTTCGCCAATGGTGGAAACTTTCCTATTCTCGCGAGGAATTGATGAATATAATAGAAAAACTGCCCCGCTACTGTGTCTGTGGACAAGTGACTAAACGGCCAATTTTCGAGTTTGTTTCATCTTCGATCAATCCAAATGCTGCTTTGATAGTTTTTCCGTTGGCAGACGATTACTCTTTCGGCATCTTGCAGTCTGTTGTTCATTGGGAATGGTTTACGGCCCGCTGTTCAACATTAACAGAGAGATTTCGATACACTTCCAACAGCGTTTTTGATTCTTTTCCTTGGCCGCAAAAGGCATCTGCAAAGCAGATCAAAGCTGTTGCCGAGCGGGCAGTTGCGCTGCGCTCGGCCCGGCGCAGCGTCATGCAGGAGCATAAGATGAGCTTGCGTGATTTGTATCGGGTTATGGAGGAGACAGCGGACAATCCGGTCAGCGAAGCGCAGGACAAACTTGATGCTGCTGTTTTTTCCGCCTATGGCATGAAAAAGAATGCAGATGTTTTGTCATCGCTTCTGGCATTGAATCTCGATCTTGCGGAGCTGGAAGCGGAAGGAAAAACGATAATCGGCCCTGGTCTGCCGCTGACGATAAAAAATCCTGCCGCATTCATCACTGATGATTGCGTGGCAATGCCGGACTGAGCATCATCTGGCATTCAGATCATTCTCGGCGGTCAACAATCATGGCGGCTTCTGGATTTGGCATGAGGCTGTTGCCTTTCACCCGAATGAAAATGTGCAACACTATAAAAAAAGCGCGCTGCTGATCAAAGCTCCTCCGGCGTGTTGACATTGCGCCAAGAGCCATGCAGCTGCACCGGAGGCTGCGCCCGGCAGATGCCCTCCTGCTCCGCCAGTCTGTGCAGGCGCAGCGGGCCGGCAGCGGCGATGTCCTCCAGAAGCGGCCGGCAGCGGAAATCATACCAAGCTAGCAGCGGCTCCAGCCGCCCTCCTGCGCCGAGATCAGGGAGAACAGCGCGGATGCCCGGCCTGCGCTGCTCCAGCAGCCAGCGCAGGCTTTCCGGCTGCGCGTCCGGCAGATCGCAGGCCATCACCAGCCAAGACACCGCAGGCTGCCAGCGCATGACGGCAAGGATGCCGGCCAGCGGCCCGGCCAAACCCGGCGCGTCCGGCACACGGGGCAGCCCGGCCAGCGTCTCAGGAATGAGGCCGGACCCGGAGATCACCACCTGTCCGACGAACGGCGCGAGTTTTTTTGCAGCCTGTTCCAGCCATGTCCTGCCGTCTTGCGGCAGCAGATGCTTGGGCCTGCCCATGCGGCTGCTTCTGCCGCCGATCAGCACGCACCCCCAGACCGGAGTCTGCCGCCATTTTTCCGCAATCAGCTCCTGCGCGACGCTGAAAAGCCGCTCCGTCTCCCCGCGCCGCAGCACAGCCAGCAGCCGCCCCCTCAGCTCCGGCGGCGGCCCGTCGCTGTCCTCCGGCCCGGCGAGCCAGATTTTCGGCACGTCAGTGGCGGCATGGCCTTCCACCAAAACTATATCATAAGCCGGGCAGAGGCTGGCCAGAAAAGCGTTCAGGCTGCCGGACTGATGACGGCGGAAAAAGTGCTGCCCGCCAAAAAGAGCGGCATCCGCCCCGGCGGCGAAGAAGCGGCCGCTGTCCTTGACCGCCGCCACGCGCAGGCCCAGTTCGCGCAGGCGGGGAATCAGGGCCGCAATCAGCGTGGTTTTGCCTGCGCCGCTGCGGCCGCAGATGCCCAGCACAGGCTGCTGCTCAAGAGGGAGGAGCATCTGCCTCAGATGAAGACGATGACAATAATGGCGAAAGCGATTGCCACGGCAAAATAAATATACGGCACAACGAGCCAGGCGGGCGGCAGCAGCGAGATCAGCTTCACCACCGCATCCCCCTGTTTGGGCGGGCTTATGTGGGCTTCAGGAAATGGATAGCCGGTCATGTCAAGATAATACAGAATGGTGCCCACCAAAAGGTAGCCGTTGCAGGCACCGAGGATGCCGCCGAGCAGCCAGTCCTGGAGCCGGTCGCGGGGAGTCATCAGCTTGACCGAGGCCAGCTTGTTGACTGTCGGCGCATGATAGCCGAAAAAGGCGAAGAAGCAGACCGCCAGCGACCAGAGGAAAAACTGGCCGCGCGCGTCGCTGGAGGCCAGCATCCGCGAAACTAAAGGCACGTAGCTCTGCACCACCTGAATGATGAAAAGGGCGAGAATGATGCTGAACATCACCAGCAGCTCCTTGCTCCAGCCGCGCAGCGCGCCGATCAGGGCGAACAGGACAATGAAGGTCCAGAAGATGACGCTGAGGCTGATCATGGTCTCTTGTCCGTGGGAAAGGGGTCAGCCCCGGAGCTTGCCGGGTTTGAAGAGATGCTCTTCCATGTGCTGGATCTCGTCAATGCCGGAGATGACCACCTCCGGGTCTGTGATGAAGCGTTCCGCCTCAAGTTTCTCAGGGTAGTCAATGTTGGCGAGCAGATGCTTGATGCAGTTGAGCCGGGCCTTTTTCTTGTTGTCCGAGCGGATGATGGCCCACGGAGTCAGACTGCGGTTGGACTCGTTCAGCATCTGGAATTTTTTGACGCTGTACTGATTCCAATATTCCTGGGCCAGATTGTCCACCGGCGAGAGCTTGTGCTGCTTGAGCGGATCGCTCTTCCTCGCCTCGAAGCGGCGGGCCTGCTCCTCTTTGGAAACGGAAAAATAAAATTTAAAGAGGAGGATGCCGTCCTTGACCAGCATCTGCTCGAAGAGCGGCACATCCTTGAGGAAGCGCTTGTGCTGCTCGTCCGTGCAGAAGCCCATCACCGGCTCGACCATGGCCCGGTTGTACCACGAGCGGTCGAAAAGCACCAGCTCGCCCGCCGCAGGCAGGTGCGGGACATAACGCTGAAAATACCATTGCGTGGCCTCAGTCTCATTGGGTTTGGACAGGGCGACAACGCGGGTGGTGCGCGGATTGAGGAATTCGGTGATCCGCTTGATGGTGCCGCCTTTGCCCGCCGCGTCGCGGCCTTCAAAGATGACCAGCATCCGCATTCCCGCCGCCTTGATGTGCATCTGGAGCTTCATCAGCTCAATCTGCAAGGCTTTCAGTTCAGTCTCGTATTCCAGCAGCTCTTCGCTGATCCAGACGGCGCGGCGGCCTTTTTTCTCTTTTTTATTGATATTTCTGGCCGCTGTGCCCTCAAGGAGCCGCAGTTCGGCATCCTCTCCGTCCAGCTCCGCCTTCAGCTCTTTTTTCTGCTCATCATCCTGCATGGCAACCTTCCTAATTTTGTTAATACTCAAGACGTAGTGCTTGATTTTTTTTCCAACGTTGGAAAAAATCGACAGACCGTCTCGGCGCAGGGTCTTTTCTGCAAGAAATCTATTTTTTCATCACGCTTTTTTCCGCTTGATGATTTTTTTCCGCCGCAGCTTGACCTGCTGCTGCGCGTCAGAAAGCCGCTTCTCCGCCTGCCGGATCAGCTTCTCGTGGCAGCTGACCTGATCTTCGCCGCTGCGCTGGACATAGCTACCGTCCGGCTGCATCTCCCACGCGCTGCGCTGGTCGCCAAGCTGAAACTCCAGAAAACGGCGCAGCTGGACGCGCAGCTCCGGCGGCTCGACCGGGGTGATGACCTCCACGCGCTCCTCCAGATTCCGCTTCATGATGTCGGCGGAGCCGATGAAATACTCCTCCTCGCCGCCGTTGTGGAAATAGTAAATCCGGCAGTGCTCAAGGAAGCGGCCCACCACCGAAATCACCCGCACATTCTCCGACAGCCCGGCGATGCCGGGGCGCAGGCGGCAGCTGTCGCGGACGATCAGGTCCACCTTGACTCCGGCCATTGAGGCCTTATAGAGGGCGGCGGTGATGTCTTTGTCTTCTAACGCGTTGGTTTTGAACTGAATCCGTCCAGGAGTTTTTTCGCTGTGCAAGGCTATTTCGCGGCTGATCTTCTCCAGCAGGGCTTTTTTCAGAACGCGCGGCGAAGGCAGCAGCTTGCGGTAATTTCTGTCCGGGGCATAGCCGGTGGTCAGGTAGTTGAACAGCTCGGTCAGATCTTCGGCGATGACCGGATCGCAGGTCAGAATGCCGAGATCAGCATACATTCTGGCTGTGCCGGCGTGATAGTTGCCGGTGCCGATGTGGGCGTAGCGGCGCAGGCCGTCAAAGTCGCGGCGGACAACAAAGATGACCTTGGAGTGCGTTTTCAGCCCGACCACGCCGTAGGTGACATGCACGCCGGCCTCCTCCATCTGCTCGGCCCAGCGGATGTTGGCCGACTCGTCAAAGCGGGCCTTCAGCTCGACCACCACCGCCACCTGCTTGCCGTTTTTGGCCGCGTTGATGAGGCAGGGAATGATGCCGGAGTCCGCCGAGGTGCGGTAGAGGGTCATCTTGATCGCCAGCACTTTGGGATCCTGGCTGGCCTCGCGCAGAAAGCGCAGCACCGTGCATTCAAAGGATTCGTAGGGATGCTGGAGCAGCAGCGAGCCGAACTCGCGGATGATATGGAAAATATTGCGGGATTCCCCGGTCAGGCGGAAATGGTCGCAGGGCTGGTGGGGCGGACAGCGCAGCTCCGGCAGGTCAATTGAGGCGATCTGGAAAAAGTCGCGCTTGCCGATGATCCCTTTGGCGGCGAACACGTCCTTGCTTTCGTCAATGCCCAGCTCGGCGGCGAGCATGCCCCGATGTGACGGGTTCATGCCCGGCTCGATCTCCAGCCGGACAATTTCGGCGAATTTGCGGTCGCGCAGGGCAGTCTCGATCACTGCCAGCAGGTCGTTGGCCTTTTCCGCGTTTTCTTCGGTGATGGCATTGCGCGTCACCCGGAAGAGCGAGCAGGACTCGATCAGCAGGCCGGGAAAGAGCGCGGCGAGATTGTTGGCGATCAGATCCTCAAAGCGGATGTAGAGATGGCCGCCGCCGATCTTGATGAAGCGGGGAACGCCGACCCCGGTGGGCATCTTGATCCGGTTGAGGAAAAAATGGTCGTCGTTCTCGTAGCGCGTCACCACCAGCAGGTTGATGGAAAGATTGGAGATGAAGGGGAAGGGATGGGCCGGGTCCATGCCCTGCGGGGTGAGCAGGGGATAAATGTTGTCATGAAAGTAGCGGCCGGCCTCGCGCTGCTGGTCGCGGTCCAGCTGCTGATAATTGACGATGCGGATGCCCTGCGCTGTCAGCAGGCCGAGCAGCTCCTCCTCCAGCTCCTCCTTGCGGCGGAGGATGTCCCGCACCGACTCATGGCACTCGGCGATCTGCTCGCCCGGCGATCTGCCGTCCACGGTCAGGCTGCGCACTCCGGCCCCGACCTGCTGCTTGAGGCCGCCGATGCGCTTCATGAAAAATTCATCCAAGTTGCTGCCGACTATGGCGAGAAATTTGATCCGCTCCAGCAGCGGCGTGCGCGGGTCCTGGCCTTCGTGCAGCACCCGGCGGTTGAACTCCAGCCAGGTCAGCTCGCGGTTGAGGTACCACTGCGGCGAATCAAGATTGAATTCCTGCTTGTCTGTCTGCTCGTCAGCCACGGCGTTTCTCAGCCTCCTGTCCAGCCTCGCGGCCGGCGAATGGTTTCAGTTTGCTCCGAATTGAAATTAGCAGCAATTATAACCGGCGAAACGCCTTTTGTCCAGCAGGACGCGGATTTTGTGGTAATGGGTTAAGTCCTTTGGTCAGACACTTTCTGAACATCGACCGCTTTCAAAATAATAACGGTCGATATGCATGCCGATGACATTATCATGAATTAATTCTAAAATGATGGAGAAGCATGTTTGCTGGCAGATTTTTCAGCCATCAATGCAACAACTCGCCTGACGACTGCTTTCAATTCAACTTCCGACCTTGGCGGAACATTGCCGCATAGATTTCCGGCAGGCCCGCCTGCGCCAGCTCCTGCGCCACCAGTTCAGCGTCATAGGCGCAGCGGCGGAACTCGGCCCGGATTTTTTTCCGGCCAAGCTCCAAGATAAGGTATGAGGCCGCCGGATTGCCGTCAAACATCCGGCCGACTGAACCAGGATTGAGAAAATGCGCGCCGCCGACAATTTTGTGCTGCGGCTCGTGGGTGTGGCCGGTGAGAATGATCTCCGCCTTGGCCATGCGGGCCAGCTCCCGATAGCGTTTTTTCGGCGTGCCGGGATAAAGAAATTCGTCCTGCCGGGCCGGGCTGCCGTGACAGACAATGATGCGGCGGCCCTCGGCCTGCATCCGCCCGGTTTTCCGCAAGACTTCCAGCCGCTGCCGGTTCTGCCCGCTCAAAGTCGCGGCGGCATGGACATACATGATCCGTTTTTCCGCGCTGCCTGGTTTGCGGAAGCTCCTGCCCCGAAGCAGCCGCCGCACTTTGCTGTCGGTGTTGCCGAGCACCGACAGGGCGCGGCAGTCAGCCAGCCACGTCAGCGCTTGATTGGCAAAGGGCGCGTAAACCGTCGTGTCGCCGCAGTTGATGATCTGATCAATGCGGCTGAGATCAGTCTGCGCGGCCACGGCCTGCAGAGCTGGCCAGTTGCCGTGAATGTCGCTGAGAACCAAAAGTCTGGTCATGTCTTCTTTTTTTGCGGCGGAGCGGACTGGAACACGCTGTACAGACCCTGTCCTTTTGTGCTAATATAGCACATAGATTGCAGGCGGTCATGCCGCATGTGGAAAATTACAACAGAAGCAGGTCATTGCATGAAGGTCAAAGGATTCTCCGCCGCCGCAGTCAAGGCTGGCATCCGTTATCAGAACCGGCTCGATCTTGGTCTGATTTATTCTGAAATTCCTGCCGCCGCCGCCGGAGTCTTTACCGCTGCTACGGTCAAGGCCGCGCCGGTGCTCTTGGGCATGGAACGGCTGCGGCAGGGCAAGGCGCAGGCGATTGTCGTCAACAGCGGCAACGCCAACGCCTGCACCGGAGAGGAAGGAATGCGGATGGCCCGCGCTGTGGGCGCGCTGGCGGCGCAGGCTCTGAAGATTGACGAGGAGCTGGTGCAGGTGGCTTCGACCGGCGTGATTGGCGCGCAGCTTGATCTCACGCCCTTTGCGGCGGCCATGCCGAATCTGGCGGCCAGCCTGTCCGAAGACGGTTTCGATAGCTTGGCGCGGGCGATCATGACCACCGACACCGTGCCGAAAACTTCTTCGGCGACAATCAGCATTGACGGCGCGGAGGTCAATCTGCTCGCCTGCGCCAAAGGCGCGGGGATGATCATGCCGAACATGGCCACCATGCTCTGCTTTGCCGTCACCGACGCGAACATCGCCCAGCCCGCCTTGCAGGCTGCTGTCAGCAGCGGGGCCGACCTGTCCTTCAACCGGATCACCGTGGACGGCGACACTTCGACCAACGACACCGTCCTTTGTCTGGCCAACGGCGCGGCAGGCAACGCGCTGATTGACGCAAGCCGCCCGGAGCAGCTCGCGCTTTTCACCGAGGCCCTGCACGGCATCTTCAAAGATCTCGCCAAGCAGATTGTCCGCGACGGCGAAGGAGCGACCAAGTTAGTGACGATCCGCGTCGAGGGCGCGGCGACGCAGGAAGACGCGGTCAACGCCGCCCGCACCATCGCCAATTCGCCTTTGGTCAAGACCGCCTTTTTCGGTGAGGACGCGAACTGGGGCCGGATCATCGCCGCCTTGGGCCGCTCTGGAGCGGCGTTCCAGCCGGAGCGGGTTGCCATCGCCTTTGACGGCGCGCTGCTGGTGGAGAACGGCTTCGGTCTCGGCAAAGAGGCGGAGGCAGCCGCCACCCAAGTTCTGAAAAACAAAGAGTTCGCCGTCACAGTCGGCCTCGGCGCGGGCGCGGCGGCGGCGGAAATGCTCACCTGCGACCTGAGCTGCGATTACGTCAAGATCAACGCCAACTACCGTTCCTGACGGCGCAGGAGGCAGATGAGCGCGGAGACAGTTCAGCCGGGCGGAGGTCTGCACGGCCTTTCCCTTCCTTCCTTCCTCCAGCTGCTGGAGCAGGAGCGGACCAGCTGCACCCTGACGGTCTCCGCCGGGAGCCGCAGCGGCAGCTTTTTTTTCCAGGAAGGGCGGCTGATTGACGCGGTCTGCGAAGGCCGGGCCGGGATGGCGGCAGTGCATCGTCTGCTGGCCTTGGACGCGCCCGCCTTTCAGGTCAGCGCGCCGCAGGACCGGATGACGCGGATCAGCCAGTCGCTGTCCCGCATCCTGCTCCACGCCTCTGCGGCGGACGGCAAGCGTCCTGTGCCGCCGGAGGATCCGCCGCTCTCCGAGGCGGTGAAGGCGCATCCGCTCCTCCGGCGTTTGGTGGCGGAGATCATGAGCATCCCGGAAATCCGCCATTATTACCTCTTCAACCGGCAGGGCAAAACGGTGGCCCGCTCCTCGGACAACCGGCAGATCTGCGCCTTCATCTCCTACGCGGTGATGAGCAGCCTCCAGATGCGGCAGAGCTTGGGCGACAAAGTCAGAGGGCCGCAGAGTATTCAGGCCGAGCTGGCCAGCGGCGAGCTGCTGCTGATCCTGCCCGGCGCGGGCCTGATCATTGGCCTGCTGGCCGACGGCCAGACATCTGTCCCCAAGATCAGCTCCAGCATCCGCGCCGTCCTGCTGCGGGCGCCGGAACGGAAGGAGGCCACCAGCAATGCGGCAGCTTCTTGAGCAGTTCGCCCGGCAGGACGGCGTGATCGGAGCCTTTGTCTTTGACAAGAAAGAGGGGGTGCTGGGCTGCGCGGCGGCCCACGGGCGGCTTGCCCCGGGCCTTTTGGAGACGGCGGGCGCGCATCTGCTGCGCCTTTTTCAGCTCAGCTCGATGAGCGGCCTGAGCATCAAAACCGCTCAGTTCCTCTTTGACCGCTGCGCGGTGGTCGGCCTGCCGTTGCAGGCGAATTCCGCCTTGATTGCTGTCTGCGCGCCGGAGGCTGACGGAACGGCGGTGGCCGCCGCCGCTGTCCGCCTTGCCGACGAGCTGCGGCGCGGCAAGCTGCCGGAGGAGCCAGCCGAGCCTGCGCCGCCGGTGGAAGCCCTCGCCGCCGCGCAATCTGAGCCGGAAACAGGGGCGAACGGCCTTTTTCCCGCCCAGCTGCAAGCCATGCTCTGCCGGATCGAGCAGGCTCTGGCCGGAGCTGTCGGCCCGGTTGCAGGAATGGTCATGCAGGATTATATTGAGCAATGGCAGCGGAGCGGCCCGGCGGTTCCAAGCCGGATAGTCGAGCTGACCAATCTGCTGGTGGAGGAAATCGGCGACCCAGAAGCAGCGCAGGATTTTGTCGCCAAAATTGAACAAATCATCTGACCCGGCCCGCCGCAGCGTGTCGGCTTATCTCTGATGCGCACCGCACCGTTTTTGACCGCTGTCCTGCTGCTCGCCGCCGCGCCCTGCGCTGCTGCCTGCCTGTCCGGCGACTGCCGCAACGGCTCAGGCAAATTGGAGAGCGCGGACGGACGGCTCTACGAGGGTGAGTTCAAAAACGGCTTTCTCTGGGGCAAAGGGGTTCTCACTGGCCCGGACGGCCTGCGCTACGCCGGAGATTTTGTCCGGGGCCGTTTTCATGGCCAAGGCCGTTTAAAAAGCCCAGACGGCAGGGTTTATCAGGGCGAGTTTGAAAGCGGGGTGATCAACGGACGCGGCAGCCTGACCGAGACGGATGGCCGCCGCTACACCGGAGAGCTGCTCATGGGCCGCTTTCATGGTCAAGGTGTGCTGACATGGCCGGACGGGCGGAAATACGCAGGCAGCTTCCGCGACGGCGAGCCGCACGGCCCCGGCAGAATGACCCTGCCGGACGGCAGCTTCTACGAAGGCCGCTTTGAGCAGGGCAGGGCGGTTGGCGAGATCAGCCGCCGCTCCTTAGACGGCAGCCGCTACAAGGGCGGTTTTGTCGGCGCGGCCCGCGAAGGCTACGGCACGCTGATTCTGCCTGACGGCAGCCGCTACGAGGGCTTCTTCCGCCACGATCTGTACCACGGCAGAGGCAAGCTGACCGCCGCTGACGGCAAAGTGCTGTACGAGGGCGAATTCAAGGCCGGGCAGCCGGCAGCGGCGGGCGGCAGCCTGCCTGAACTTCCGGCTGCGAAAGCCGCTGCCATAAAAATCGCCCCGCTGGCCGCTGTGGAGGAGCCTGCGCCCCTCCGGCTGCCTGAGACGGCCCCTGCCGGGCCGCAGCTTTTTTTCGCCGCTGACGGGCGGCTCCGCTCGCGGGAGAACAGTCCGCCGGAGCTGTTCAGCGGCAGTGCCGCCATCATGCTGCCAGACGGCTCGCAGTATCAGGGCGCGTTCCAAGGAGGGCTGCCGCACGGCTGGGGAACGCTTCAGCTGCCAAACAGCGAGGTCTATGAAGGCGACTTTGCCGCTGGCAAGTTCCACGGCCAAGGCACCTATGTCTTTGCCGACGGCAGGCAGTACACCGGCGCTTTCCGACAGGGCGAGCGCGAAGGGCGCGGCCTGATGACCTATCAGGACGGCTCTTCCTATGAAGGCGGCTTTCTCAAGGGGCAGTATCACGGCGAAGGCTCCTACGTGTTCCCGGACGGCAGCAGATACGTCGGTGAAATGGCGGAGGGCTATTTCGCCGGGCAAGGGACGCTGGTTTACAAAAACGGCAAAAAGTACACCGGCGCGTTCAGCCGCGATCTGCCTGAAGGCTACGGCACCCTGGTCGGCGCGGACGGCAGCGTGTACAAAGGCATGTTCAAGGCGGGCAGACGCGAGGGAGAGGGCGTGCTCACGCACCCGGACGGTCGGACGGTCAAGGGCCAGTTTAAAAATGACAAACTGATCAAGAAATAGGAAACATCACCGTGCAATGGCAATACAGAACCCTCCTCGTTCCGTTTCAGAAAGACGGGCTGCTGGGTGAAAAATATATTGATGAGGATGAGGCCGAGGCGGCGCTCAATGAAGAGGGCCGCCGGGGCTGGGAATTAGTCACTGCGACACTCCTGCCGGAAGGGCTGATGCTCTTCTGTAAAAAAGAGCGGCAGATCAACCAACTGCCCTTGGATGCCGTTGCAGAGGCTGAAGCCGTGGAGGAGGCGGAGGACGCGCCGGATGACGGCACAGTCGGCAGCATCAGGATATTCTGAGCCAGACTGATGACCGCCTACATTTTCAAGCGCATCCTGCTGATGATCCCGACTTTGTTCGGGATCATGCTGATCACTTTCGCCATCACCCAGTTTGTGCCGGGCGGGCCGGTGGAAAAGATGGTCGCCGAGCTGGAGCGGCGCGGCAAAGGCGGCGAGGCGGGCGGCGGCAGCGGCATCTATCAGGGCAAGCAGGGCCTTGACCCGGAACGGGTGGAGCAGCTGAAAAAGCTCTACGGCTTTGACAAGCCGCCTGCGCAGCGTTTCTTCAGCATGATGGCCTCGTATGCGGTCTTCGACTTCGGCGACTCCTACTATCACCAGAAAAGCGTGGCCGGGCTGGTCATCTCCAAGCTGCCGGTCTCCATGTCGCTCGGCCTCTGGTCCTTTCTGATCGTCTATTCGGTTTGCATCCCGCTTGGCATCCGCAAGGCGGTGCGGGACGGCTCCCGCTTTGACGTGGCCACCAGCACCGTGATTTTAGTCGGCTACGCTGTGCCCGGTTTTGTCCTCGGCCTTGTGCTGCTCGTCCTCTTTGGCGGCGGCAGCTTCTGGAACATCTTTCCCCTGCGCGGCTTGGTCTCAGACAACTGGAAAGAACTGAGCATGACCGGCAAAATTCTCGATTATCTCTGGCACATGGTGCTGCCGATCACCGCCTCCGCTGTCGGCAGCCTGGCGGTGATGACCCTGCTGACAAAGAACTCTTTTTTAGAAGAAATCCGCAAGCAGTACGTGCTCACCGCCCGCGCCAAGGGCCTGAGCGAGGGGCAGGTGCTCTACGGCCATGTCTTCCGCAACGCCATCATTCCGATCATCACCGGCTTTCCCGGCTCCTTCATCACCGCTTTTTTCACCGGCAGTCTGCTGATTGAGACCATTTTCTCTTTGGACGGCATGGGGCTTCTGGCGTATGAATCGGTGCTCAACCGCGACTATCCGGTGGTGCTTGGCACGCTCTATTTTTTCACCATTCTCGGCCTGATCTCCCGGCTGCTCTCCGACCTGAGCTATGTCTGGGCGGATCCGAGAATCAGCTTCACCGCCTTGGAGCAGAGCGGATGAAAATCAGAAAAAAAACGGCCTGGCTTGCGCTGCCGCTCTGCCTGCTTTCGTCCGCAGGCAGAGCGGAGAAAAACTGCCCTTCGGAACAGGAGCTGCTGCAAGTCCTGACAGCGGAGGTGCAACCAGCCGAGTCGCTGCTGCTGGCCGCTCCTGAGACGGACTGCCAAACGCCGACGCGGGACAGAGGGCCAGCTGTCGGCACGGTGCAGACTGTGCAGGGAACTGCGCTGATCATTTCAGCGGACGGCTGCAACGCCAGCCGCCTGCGGAAAAGCCTTCCCCTGCCGGTCTTCACAGGCGACACGCTCGTCACCGCTGCAAAAAGCCGCGTCACCCTGCTGATGCGGGATCAAAGCAGACTGACCTTGGCCGGGCAGTCAAGAATGATCATTGATAAAGCTGTCTATGATCCTGCCGCCAGCCGCCGGGACACCCGACTGCGGTTGATTCTGGGGCGGCTGCGGGCTGTTGTCGCTAAAATGACGGAGAAAAATTTATACCGCATTCAAACTCCGGCGGCGACCGCCGGCGTGCGGGGCACAGACTTCGCCTTGGCGGTCAGTCCTGAGCTGACGGTTCTGCTGACCGGCGGCGGCAGCTCGGCGGTGGAGCTGACAGACAGAAACGGCGGAACGACGGCTGTCGGCCCTTTGTCCGCAGCCTGTCCAGTCTGCCCGCCCGCGCATGTCGGCAAAAAAGCGCAGGCTGTCCTGCATGAGATTGCCCCGGAGCTTGACGCAGCGGCGGCGGCAGACGAAACCTGCTGGTGGATGCGATGGCGTTGCAAGTGAAATCCCAAGACGGCACGATTGCGGCGCGACAGAAATCTCTGTCTTGGCGGCGATGGCAGAAATTCAAAAAGAACCGGCGCGGTTTTTACAGCCTGCTGCTTTTCAGCCTGCTCTTCATTTTCTCGCTCTTCGCCGAGATCCTCAGCAACGACAAACCCTTTCTTATCCGCTACGAGGGCGGCTATTATTTTCCGCTCTTCAAAAGCTACCCGGAAACTGTGTTCGGCGGCGATTTTGAAACCGAAACCGACTACCGAGACCCGTATATTCTGGAGAAGCTGAACAGCGGCGGCAACAAGGTCTTTTTCCCGCTCAATCCGCACAGCAGCACCTCGATCAACCTTGATCTCGGCGAGGCCATGCCTGCGCCGCCAAGCGGGACGCATCTGCTTGGCACCGACGACCGGGGCCGCGACGTGCTGGCCCGGCTGCTCTACGGCTTCCGGCTCTCGGTGCTCTTCGGCTTCGCCTTGACCCTGACCGGCACCCTGACCGGGATCATCGCCGGGGCGGCGCAGGGCTATTTCGGCGGGCGCACTGATTTAATCTTTCAGCGTTTCATCGAAATCTGGAGCGCGATGCCGGAGCTGTACCTGCTGATCATCTTCGCCTCGATCTTCAAGCCCAGCGTCCTCCTCCTGCTGATCCTGCTTTCGCTCTTCGGCTGGATGGGTTTGGCCGACTACGTGCGGGCCGAGTTCCTCAAAGGCCGCAATCTCGATTACGTCAAGGCGGCCAAGGCACTCGGCGTGGGCAATCTGACCATCATGCGCCGCCATCTGCTGCCAAACAGCATGACCCCGGTGATCACCTTTCTCCCTTTCCGCATGTCCGGGGCGATTCTGGCCCTGACCAGCCTCGACTTCCTCGGCCTCGGCGTGCCGCCCGACACGCCCAGCCTCGGCGAGCTGCTGGCCCAGGGCAAGGCGAACATCGAAGCGTGGTGGCTTTCCCTTTCAACCTTCATCGTGCTGGTCGGCACCCTGATTCTGCTGATTTTCATCGGCGAGGCCCTGCGGGAAGCCTTTGACCCGCGCAGGCAGTAGCGGCGGCATCACGACAATCTCAATCCAGTTTGGGCAAGGAGCAATGATGACAGCGTATCAGCCTGAGAAAAGGCGGCATCACCGGATTATTTTCAAAGAGCCTAAGAAAATCGCCGCGCTGGTCTCCCTGCTTGACCAAGAGCAGGAAAATGAGGCTGTGGCCTCCTCAATTCTCAACATGAGCGCAGGCGGCATTCAGATATCTGTGGAGCGCAGCGCCTTGGACAATGTCTGGCGGGGCCGGGAAATCCTCCTCCACTGCGTCAGCGGCCTGCCGGAGCTGCTGGAGCTGGCCGACGTGCCGATGCAGGTGGTCTGGGTGATGGACAACGAATATCTCGACCACATTCTCATCGGCGCGGCCTTTGCCGCGCTGTCCGAGGAGCAGGAGCGCATTCTGCGCGCTTTTGTTGACAACTGCCTGAACAACACGCAACGATGCTGACATTCACGCGCCTCTCCCGCCGCGCCGCTTCCGCGCTGCTGCTCGCTTTGTCCCTGCTGCCGCTGCTCTCCGGCTGCAGCTCCCTGCTGACGAAAAAAAAGGCCGACCTGCCGTCGGTCGCGCTGGCGGACATGGAGCTGCAAGGCATCCAAGGCTTGGAGACCATTTTCCGCCTCCAGCTCCGGGTCCTCAACCCTGACACCGAGCCGCTGGAGCTGCGCGGCCTCAACTGCGACTTGAAGGTCAACGGCAAATCCTTTGCCAAAGGTGTCAGCAGCGAGCAGATCACAGTGCCCGCCTCTGGCACGGCCACAGCACCGGTGCTGGTCTATGCCGGAATGCTGGACATGGTCGGCTCGGTAATCGAGCTGCTGCAACAGAGCCAGACGCAGCCTCCTGCCCAGCCGCTCCGCTATGAGCTGACCGGCAGGCTGCGGATCGGGCCGCAAGGTGGGGAGACCGTGCCGTTCTGGCTCAAAGGCAGCCTGCCGCCGGAGAAATAGCGTCATGCCGGAGCTGACCCTGCCGCTGGAGCTGGCGGATGAACTGGCTGAGATTTACGCCAAGCTGGAAGAGGACTACCGGCGCGTGGCCGGACAGATTTCTCTGGGCTGCGAGGACTGCCTGGACAACTGCTGCGACTCGTGGTTTTTCCACCACACATACTGCGAATGGGCTTGGCTCTGGCAGGGACTGCGGCAGCTGGAGGCCGAAGCCTTGGCGCGGATTGTCCGCCGGGCCGAGGACTATCTCCGGCAGAGCCAGGCGCAGCTGGCCGCAGGACAGCGGCCTCAGCTCATCTGCCCGCTCAACGACAACGGCCTCTGCGGCCTTTATGAGCACCGTCTTTTGGTCTGCCGGATGCACGGGGTGCCTGCTGTTCTGACCCGGCCCGATGGTCAGCACCTGCGCTTTCCCGGCTGCTTCCGCTGTCAGGAGATTGTGCGCGGACGTTATGCCAGCGAGGACGCGGCTCCGGCGATGGACAGGACGCAGCTTTTCACTCGGCTGGCGGATGTGGAAACCCGGCTCCTTGGCGGCAGCCGTCAGCGTTTTCCCAAGGTCAAGAAGACCATCGCCGAGATGATTGCGCTGGGGCCGCCGGTCATTGGCCAATCTTTTTCCGCAAAGTGAAACATGGATCTGCTCCGAGACACCTTCAGCGCGGTCACGGCAGGCGCGGCGGTCAGCCGCGAAACCGCCCTGCTGCTGGCCCGTCATCCTGATCAGCCTAAACTTTGGTCTGCCGCCGACCGGCTCCGCCGCCGCTTCATGGGCGATCTTTTTCACCTCTGCTCGATCATCAACGCCCGCAGCGGCGGCTGCTCCGAGGACTGCCGCTTCTGCGCCCAGTCCGCCCGCCATCAGACTGACGCGCCGGTCTATGCGATGATCGACCACGACGAGGCCATGCGCATCGCCCGGAGCAATGCCGCCGCCGGGGTGGTGCGCCTTTCCCTGGTGACCAGCGGCCGCGCGGCGGAGGAGAGCGCGCTGCCGCGCTTCAACAGTCTTTACGAGCAGGTCCGGCGGGAGACCAAGCTGGAGTTCTGCGCCTCGATGGGCCTGCTTGATCAGAGAAAGGCGGGGATGCTGGCAGCGATGGGCGTGAGCCGCTACCACTGCAACTTGGAGACGGCGGAGCGGTGTTTCGCCGAGTTCTGCACCACGCACACGTGGCAGGATAAAGTGGCAACCCTGAAGACAGCGGCGGCGGCAGGCATGTCGCTCTGCTCCGGCGGCATCATCGGGCTGGGCGAGAGCATGGAAGACCGGATTGAGCTGGCCTTGGAGCTGCGGGCCTTGGGCATCCGCTCCATTCCTCTCAACATCCACACCCCGATTTCCGGCACCCCGCTGGCGGAGCTGCCGCCGCTGCCCTTGACGGAAGCTCTGACCACCGTCGCCCTGTTCCGCTTCCTCAATCCGGAGGCGGTGATCCGCATGGCCGGTGGCCGCCAGCTGCTCGGCCCGGAGCAGCACCGCTGCTTCGCCGCCGGAGCCAACGGGGCGATTGTCGGCAATTACCTGACCACCGCAGGCTGCTCTGTCGCCGAAGACATCGCCCGGCTGCGGGAAATGGGCTTTGTTTTTCCCAGCGCCGCAGCCTGAAGTCCAGCGGCAGGCGGCCTGCCAGTGCACCTTGCCCTTGCAAAGAAAGGCCGCGCAAGGTACATTCAGCGGCAGCAGCAGTCCTTGAACGCGCGCTGCTCCGGTCTGGCCGGCTGACAGCTGAGTGAAAGATTTTGACAGGAGATGAGGGATGTTTGATCTGCGGGGAAAAGCGGCTTTAGTTACCGGAGGATCACGCGGCATAGGGCGGGCCATAGCCCTGCGTCTGGCCGAGCATGGTGCCGACATAGTGGTGAATTATGTCCGCCACCGCAGCGATGCCGAGGAGACGGCCAAGGCGGTGGAGCGGCACGGCGTGCGCTGTCTGGTGATCAAGGCCAATGTGGCTGAGGAAAAGGATGTGCTGGCGATGTTTGAGGAGATCCGGGCGCAGTTTCAGCGGCTGGACATTCTGGTCTCGAACGCGGCCTCCGGCGTGCTCAAGCCGGCGATGGAGCTGACGCAGCGGCATTGGGACTGGGCGATGGACATCAATGCGCGGGCCATGCTCACCCTGACCCAGCAGGCGGCGCCGCTGATGGCAGCTGGCGGGCGGGTGCTGGCCATCTCCAGCCTCGGCGCGGTGCGGGCAGTGCCCAATTACACCGTGGTCGGCGCCTCCAAGGCGGCTTTGGAGTCGCTCGTGCGGCATCTGGCCGTCGAGCTTGGCCCCAGAGGCATCACGGTCAACACCATCAGCGCGGGCGTGGTGGACACTGACGCGCTGAAGAAATTCCCCAACCGCGACGAGATCATCTCGCAGTCCCTTGAGCGCACTCCCTTAGGCCGTCTGACCACCCCGGAAGATGTGGCGGATCTGGCCCTCTTCCTCTGCGGCCCCGGCGCGGCCATGATCCACGGCCAAGTGCTGGTGGTTGACGGCGGCTACGCCGTCTGCGGCTGACAAGCTCTGGCATGTCTTGGAAAATCTTCATCCTCCAGTCTGCCATCCTTGTCCTGCTGGTTTGGCTGTCAGGACAATATTTCGCCGACCAGCAGGGCGGCGGACTGAAAGATGTTCAAGAGCGGTTGGCTGCTGAAACAGCGCGGCTGCATCAGCGGTTGGACGGGCTGGAACGGCAGATCAGCAGCAGGCCGCCTGCTGATGCGGTTCAGCAAACTGCGCCGCCGGAGAATGAAGACGCGCTCGCTGCGCTGTCGCGGCGGATCGGTGCCCTTGAAACAGGGGAGCTGGAGCTGCGGCAGAAGCTGGCCGGACAGCTGAACAAGCAGCGGCTCCTGACGCAGGCCCAGCCGGAGCATCTCCGGGTGCGGAACTGGATGACGGGCCTTGACGCAGAAAAACGGGCGGAGGCGCAGGCCGCCTACCGGGAGGAGCTGGAGCGGATGCAGAGCGCTTTTCCTGCCGCCCCGGACGCGCCGCCGCCCAGTCCGGCGGCGATGCTCCGCTTGCTGGAGGAAAGCCGGGAGCGGCTGAAGCTCCGCCTGCAGGGCATCCTCAGCGGCGAGGACTATCAAGCCTTTCTCGACTCGCTGGAGGAGGGGGACATCCCCCTCGGCCTGCCGCCGCTGGACTGATCAGGAGCAGAGATAGAGGGCGTAGTACCAGTACAGCCCCATGATCCAGTAGCCGTAATAGTTGGGATGCAGCTTGTCGTAATTGTAGCCGCTGTTCCAGTAGGGTTCAATGCCGCTGTGCTGGTCGATCAGACAGATCTGGCTGTTGCCGCCCACATAGCTCTTGATGTAACTGTTGGTCGTGCCGACCTGCTTCCAGTCCGTGCCGTAGCGGGTGTCCGGGAGGATGGTGCTGACAATCGGCCTCACCCCGGCCTGCAAGGCTTTATGGGCGACATTGTAGACATTGTAGGCCACAGTGGCCGGATCCACATAGAGGAGGCTGAGGTCGTTGGTGCCTTCCAAAATCAGGACATGCGAAGGCTTGACCGCTTGCAGAACGCTGTCGATCCGGTTGATGCCTTGGAAAGTCAGATATTCTCCGGCCACGCCGTAATTATAAACGGTGCGCCCTTTCCCCTCCCAGTTCAGATAATATTGAAGAAACAGCTCGTATCCGCCGCAATTGGTGCAGCCGCCGCCGTTTTTCAGATAAGGGACTCCGGCAGTGATGCTGTCGCCGAAGGCGACGATTTTGTCTCCGGCCTGGCTGACGGCAGCTCCGTGCAGCAGGACAAAGGCCCCGATGATCAAGTTTTTACCCAAGCGGATGGCAATGCTGCTCATTTTTTAATCTCCCTGGTTTGAAATGACGCGAACTGCTCGGACACCGATTGAATCTCATGCTTCAGCCCGGCAAAGAGCGCGCCAGTCACCCAGCCTTCGGCCTGCGCAGGGAACGGCTCAATCTGCGTCCGCTGCGCAACGAAGACCTTGCCCGCCTCAGCCGGGGCTGTTTGCGGCATTGTCCGCCATGCGCCTTCATGCAGCTCAGCGGTGAAGCGGACATAGACATCCTTGTCCTTGCTGATGCCGAACCAGGACAGCCAAAGATCTTTCCCTCCGCGCAGGCCAAGGATCGGCGTGATGTCCGGGGTCTCGTTCGGCTCGTGCGCCCGCAGCGGCTTCGTCCAGCCGCCGTCCTGCCAGCTGCTGGTGTAAACATCAGCCAACTGATCATCAGCTGGCTTGGACCAAGCGATCCACGGCAGATCCTGCGGATCAATGACAATGGCCGGGGCGTAGCTCTGCTCTTTCTCCGGCCCGGCGGCGATCACCCGCCCGATCTCAGTTTTTCCCCCGCGCAGCAGCGCGTAGCGGAGCAGGCTCTCCTCCGCCTTTCGCTCCGTCCAGACAATCCAGACCGCGCCCTGCCGGTCAGCGGCGATGACCGGAGTCAAATGCAGTCCTGCCGCCACGGCCAGCTGCTGCGGCGGCTGCCAGGCCCCGTCCTGTTTGGCCGCGTAATGCAGCGTAGTGGTCTGGCTGTCCGCAGGCCGCGCCCAGACCGCGAGAACCGGCGGCTCTCCGGCAGCGCAGACCGCGCTCAGGCTGGCAGTCAAGAAGGCGGCGGCGCGGAGCCAGCTCCGGCCTGAAGAGGTTTGTTTTCCTTGCATGATGCTGCATGGTACTGAGCTGCGGAGAAAAAAACAACCTTTTTCCTGCCGCCGCGCATAGGGCTGGACAAAGCGCGGCGGATTGCGTAAACAAGGAGCAACCTTCAACCCTCGCTTTGCGCAAAGATCATGCTTCAGCGGCAGTACCGGGCCGACATTGACGGCCTGCGGGCGGCGGCAGTTCTCGCTGTCTTGCTCTATCATTTTGACTTCAAAGCCTTCTCCGGCGGCTTCACCGGAGTGGACATCTTCTTTGTCATCTCCGGCTTTCTGATCACCCAGAACATCATGGCCGACCTCAGCGGCGGCACGTTCTCCTTCGCCCGCTTCTACGCCCGGCGGGTGAAGCGGCTCTTCCCGGCCCTCTACGCGACGCTGCTTCTCAGCCTGCTGGCCAGCCACCTGCTCTTCACCCCGGAGCATCACCTTCAGTTCGGCAAGTCGCTGCTGGCCAGCCTGCTTTCGGTCTCCAACATTCTCTTCTGGAAGGAGGCAGGGTATTTCGACACGGCGGCTGAGTTCAAGCCCCTGCTGCACACGTGGTCGCTGGCCGTGGAGGAGCAGTTCTATTTTATCTGGCCCGCCATGCTTCTGCTCCTTGCCAGACTGGGGAGGAAATGGCTGCTGGCCGTCCTGCTGCTTGGCAGCGCGGCATCACTGTACTGCGCGGAACGCTGGCTGCGCAGCGATCCCTCAGGCGCCTTCTTTCTCACTCCGTTCAGGCTGGCGGAATTCGCCTGCGGCGCAGCCTTGGTCTGGCTGCCTGCGCCCCGGAGGAAATGGCTGGCCGAAATGGCTTTGGCCGCCGGTCTGCTCGGCATCAGCTGGGGCATCTTCCGCTTCAGCAAACAGACCCCGTTTCCCGGCCTGCATTCCTTGGCACCCAGCCTTGGTGCGGCGCTGATCATCTGGGGCGGTCAGGCCCCGCTGCTCGGCTGGCTGCTGCGCAACCGGCTGGCCGCCGGCATCGGTCTGATTTCCTACTCGCTCTATCTCATCCACTGGCCGCTGCTGATTTTCTACAAATACTGGAAATACAGCGAGCTGACTTTACGTGAGCGGCAGGGCCTGCTTCTGCTCTGCTTTATCTTGGCCGGGCTGTCGTGGCGGTTCATCGAGCAGCCTTTCCGCAAGGGCCGCCTCATGCCGCAGCGGCTGTTCTTTGTTCTCTGCGGCCTGACCGCCGCCTTGCTGCTTGCCGCCGGAACTGAGCTGATCCGACAGAAAGGCTTCCCTGACCGCATCAGCAGCACCTTCGTTCAAGCGCGGAACGCTGAGCAGTTCCACGTCGAACAGTTTGGCGGCAAGGGCTACTCATTCACCGGCATCCTCGGCATGAAGAAGCCGGGCAGCGACCTGATCATCACTGGTGATAGCTTTGTCCTGCAATACGCTGCCGGTCTGGACCAGCTCTTTCAGCAGCACGGCCTCACCGCCAAGCTGGCGACTGACTACGCCTGCGTCATCGGCCCGGACATCACATTCTTATACAAAGGCCAGCCGGACGAGACCTGCGCCGCGCAGACGCAGCGTTTTTTCAAACTGGCGGAAGGCAACAGCAAGCCGGTCATTTTGTCGCTGGCATGGGAATGGTACCCGGAGGGCATCTGCGACTTGAACGGGCGGCAGATCAAATTTGCTGACCACCGCGCCTTTGAAGATTTCATGATCGGCAATCTTGAGAAAATACGGGAACGAATAGGCAGGGAGCGGCCTTTTCTCATCATCGGCAACCCGCCCGGCAGCGGCAACCGCAACGGCATCATCTCCTGCCTGAGCCGCCCGAATTTTCTGCCCAACAACTGCCTTGAGACGATGGTTTTTCCACGCGAGCAGGGCATCGGTCTGGCGATCAACCAGCGGCTGCGCGACTACGCGGCGGCGGAGCCAAATGTCTGGTTCTTCGATCCCTTCGATGTCTTTTGCGGCACGGCAACCTGCGCCGCTCTTGATGTCCAGCAGAACGCCATTTGGTATTCGGACGGCGGCCATCTTTCCATTGACGGCTCGCGCAAGGCTGTGGAATTTTTCGGCCCGGAACTGCTGCAAGTGCTTCGTCCGGCGGCGCAGTGATCTTCCGCGCGCTTGCCTTTTCAATCCGTAAAAATTTGCTGCAATAAAACAAAAAAGCCGATGACATTGCTGTCACCGGCTTTTTTGCAGCGAAAAACTGCCAGCTGATTTTTCAGCAGCCCTCGACCGGCTTGTCTTCCTTCACCCGGACCTCAACCTTGTCGCCAGCCTTCAGCGCGGTGTCCTTGCAGGTGATGGTCACTTTGTCGCCGTCCACGGCATCAACGGTGCATTTCTCTGGTTTCGGCTTGGCGGCGAAAGCGGCGCCGGTGACGGCGAGAGCGGCCAGCATTGCTGCTGCGATGATCTTCTTCATGACAGTCTCCTTGAATGATTTCATGCGGCAAAACTTCCGGCACCCTGACGGCACCGAATAATATTTTCAGCTATTGTAATGCATGATGCCTGTCTTGTCAAGCTGAACTCCGCAGGTCACTTCTCCTGCATCACCTGCTCAATATCCTGCCGCAGCACCTCATGAGGCACATAGCCAGGATAATGCTTGACCACATTGCCTTTCCGGTTGACCAAAAAAGAAGTAGGAACCCCGGAAATGCCGCCGAATCCGGCCATCACGCTCTCTTCGGTCATTGCCACAGGGTAGTTTATCTTTGTCTGCTCGACCAGCTTCTTCACGATCCCGCTGCCGCCTTCGTCCACGGCGATGCCCAGCACTGAAAAGCCCTTGCTGCCCAAGTCGTTCTGCAAGGTGATGAAGTCAGGAATTTCCTCGCGGCAGGGCGGGCACCAGGTGGCGAAGAAGCTGACCAGCACGACCTTGCCCTTGAACTCCTCGCTGCTCACCTTTTTGGCGGCATCGGCGGCGGAGCTGAGTGAAAAGGAAGGCATGGCCTTGGCCGCCAAGGACGCGCCCGGCAGCAGGAGCAGGATGGCGGCCAAGGCCGCCGCTTTAATTTGCCGCATCATCAGAACACCTTCTATGAAGAATGGAAAAATCACTGTTTCTTGCATCCGCATCATTTTTACCCCCACCGGCAGTGGCTTGTCAACCCAAAGAAAGCCGCCGCTCACAGGCCCTCCCAGCGCGGCAGCCCGGCAATGCTGATGCCGAGCAGGTCGCAGAGCCGCCCGGCGAACTGGCGGGCCATAGCCGGCAAATCAGGGGGATGGAGGTAAAACGAGGGCATGGGCGGGCAGATCAGGGCACCGGCCTCATGCAGGAGCAGCATGTTGCGGAGGTGGGTGCGGTTGAGCGGGGTCTCGCGCACCGCCAGCAGCAATGGCCGCCGCTCCTTGAGGCAGACATCCGCCGCCCGGTGGATCAGATTGCCGCACCAGCCTCCAGCAACAGCTCCCAGCGTGCCGACGGTGCAGGGCAGGATCAGCATGGCCGCATAGCCGGCCGAGCCGGAGGCGGGCGGCGCGGTGAAGTCGTCAGCGGCGAACCAGCGGCGGATGCCGGGCAGTTCCTCCGGGGCCAGCCCCTGCTCCAGCCGCAGCACCTTTTTGCCGGAGTCGGAGATCACAGCGTGCAGCTCGATGTCCTCGTGTCCGGCCAGCAGCTCCAGCAGGGCGGTGACATAGAGCATTCCAGTGGCTCCAGTGACAGCGAGCAGGATGCGGCGCGGCGGTGCGGTCATGGTGTCGGTTCAGCTGAGTGTGGTTTATGGCCGATGTAGATGGAGACAATGCCAAGGGAGAGCTTCCTGCGCTCCACATGGCGGAAGCCGCTTTCCCGGAGCATGGCCAGCAGCTCCTCTGGCTCGTAGAAGGCGGCGACCGAGCGTGCCAAGTATTCGTAAGCCTCCCTGTGGCCTGAGCAGAGACCGGCGATGCGCGGCAGCAGGTGATGCAGATAGCAGTGGTACAGCGGCCTGACCAAGCGGTTGCGAGGCCGTGACAGCTCCAAGATCAACAGCCTGCCGCCGGGCCGCAGCACACGGCGCATCTCGGCCAGCCCTTGGCCGGTGCGGGCCAGATTGCGCACACCGAAGCCGACTGTGCAGGCGCAGAAGGTGTTGTCTGGCGCAGGGATGTCCTCGCTGTCGCCGCAGACCGGGAAGATGCGCTGCCGCCGCCCGTCATCAGGCAGCCTGCTCACGCCTGTCCGCAGCATGGCCTCACAGAAATCTATGGCCAGCACGGTGCGTTTTTCAGCTTGGCGGGTCAGCTCCAAGGACAGCGGCATGGTGCCTGCGCAGAGATCCAGCACCGACCCTGCTGGGAAATCCCGCAGCAGGCGCACGGTGCGCCAGCGCCAGCAGCGATCAAGCAGCAGCGAGAGCAGCGAGTTGACCAAGTCGTAACGCTGGCTGACCGTGCAGAACAACGCCCGCACGTAGTCCTTTTTCTCCTCCGCAGGCGCGGCTGCGTGCGGCGGGGAGACGGCGGCTGATTCAGGCATCTGTTCAGGCGAAGATCTTCAGCGGCAGCGCGGCCTGATCGGCCTCGCCGCGCCTGGCCAGCAGAGAGATGAACCGCTCCAGCGCCTGCTGTTTGGCCGGGCCGAGGTCGTATTCAATGGACTGGAAATACCGGCGGCAGGCTGCCTCGCTCATCGGGATGCGCGGCGCGGCCCGATGGCAGATTTCCGGCAGCCGGGCCAGCCCTTGGCGGCGGCAGTCCAGCAGGGTTTCGCGGACCGCCCGCGCCTCTTCAGCATGGCCGCGCAAAAAATCTTCGCGCACAGCGAAAACGGCGAAGACAAAAGGCAGGCCAGTCTGCTGATGCCAGCATTCACCGAGGTCAAAGCGCAGCGGCCAAGGCCGGTCCAGGTCATCGCTCAGACGCAACGCCTCGTCGCCGATAGCCAGCACAGCGGCAGGCGCGGCGGCATCGTGCTGGCGCGGCGCGAATATCTCTCCCCGCACGTACTGAGGCCGCACGTGCAGGAACTCCTCCAGAATGATCCGCAGCAGACAGGCTGAGGTGTCGGACTGGCCGGTCAGCAGGACCAGCTGGCCGCCGAGCTGCTCAGGCGGCAGGGCCGAAAAGAGGAAGACGCTGCCCACTGGCCCGGTGGCCGAGATGGAGAGATCGGCCATGATCTGGTACTGGCTTGGCCGGGCAGCGTACTCGTAGGAGGAGACGCAGCCGAGGTCGATCGCGCCTGCGGCCAGCAGGCGGTTCAGCTCCGCAGGCGGGGCCTCGATCACATCCCAGCCGGGCTGCGGTGCCCGCTCCTTCCATATCTCGTAAATCGGCGCGGTGTTGATGTATTGGACCATGCCGATGCGGGCGGTCATGGCAGCTCTCCTTGCTCTGAATCCGGTTTTCCGGCCCTGTTTTTCATATAAGCGGCCCTCTTTTTCTCCGCCAGCCGGAGAACTTGGCCGCGCTCCAAGTCGGCGGCGTATTGCCGAGGCGCGCAGCCTCCTTTCAGCTCATGGACCAGCCGCTCAAGCATCGCCAGCGGATCGCGCAAAATGTCGCATTCCCAGAGGACAATCACCCGCCAGCACTGTGATTCCAGCTCCTTGACCGCCGCTGCGTCCCGCGCCCTGTTGCGGGCGAATTTCTGCCGCCAGTAGTCCTGATTGCTGCCGGGCATCCGGGCCTTGGCGCAGTTCTCGTGCCGGTGCCAGAAGCAGCCGTGGACGAAAATCGCGGTTTTGTATTTCGGCAGAACGACATCCGGCGAGCCGGGCAGCGTCTTGTTGCTGATGCGGAAGCGGAACCCGGCCCGGTGCAGCAGCGAGCGGATGATCAGCTCCGGCTTGGTGTGCTGGCTGCGGATGCGGCTCATGTTCCATGAGCGGCGTTCTGGCGGCAGGGTGTCGGTCATGCCTCAGGGCTGCTGTTTGACGTAAATCAGCTTGCCAGTGTCAAAGCCGCGCTGCCGCGCCTGCTCGGTGAAACGGGCCAGAAGCTCCTTGTCCACAGCAGGAGCGCGCGAGAGCAGCCAGAGATAGGAATGATCCGGGCCGGAGACAAAAGCGTATTGATACTGCTCCTTGTCCAGCTCGAAGATGACGTAGGAGCCGTAGAACGGGCCGAAGAACGAGACCTTCAGATAGCCGGTGTCCGGCTCTCCGACAAAAAAAGCCTTGCCTGCCGCCTCCTTCCATTCTCCTTTGGCCGCGAGGAAGCCGCGATTTTTGACTGTCACGCCGCCGTCATCGCGCAGGGAGTATTCGGCGGTGACGCGCTCCATGCCCCGCTCAAAGGAGTGATCCAGCCGGGCGATTTCATACCATTTGCCGAGATAGCGGTTCAGCTCAAAGCCCGTCACGGGCTGGACATTTTTTGGCATTCCAAGGCAGCCGCCGAGGGTCAAGGCAGAGAGCAGGGCGAGGATTTTGCGCATTGTTTTCATAGCGGTTGTTGATTTTTTCCAAGTTTAAATATCTTGTTTATCAATCTTTTCGATATAAATCCCTGTCTTTCCATTGCAATCTATCAGATTTAGAACATAAGATTTATTATTAAATTCCACCTGTAAGATTGGTTCAGATGCTTCAAAATTAATGATTTCCCAAAATTTTTCAATTTTATCTTTGGGAAGACTCTCTATCCTGATTCTATCACCAACCTTTTTTTCTCGGCATAAAATTATAAAAAATTCATTAATTGCTCTTGGTTTCAAGAAGAGTCTTCCTGTATATTCATTTTTATGTTTTCCAGCATCACCATTCAAGCTTGGGTAAAGAATATCTACAGATTCAAGCTGGTTGACATCTGCATTGTTGCGCAATTCTTGCCATAGATTCCATCCCACTGAAACATATGCTATGTTTTCATTTATTTCATCATGCTTTGGCGTGAAAATATTGTAAATAAAGTCAATGCTGTTAGAGGTTTTCTCCAGATTTATTTCTATAGAAATCCGACTCGGAGTTTGAAAAGAGATGCTTGGCAATAATAGATCATAATTTGACAGATTTTTTTCATAGGTTCCTGCTGTTGCAGTGAATCCGACAACATATCCTAATCCGTTTTTAAAAAAGAATGTTCTTTTTATCAAATACATATTGCCGTCAAATTCTTCATTTGTAATGATTGATTTGCTTCCTGGAATCAAAGATGTTATCTCTCTTGAAGATTTTATGCTATCTTTCACACGCATCAATTCCCACTTTACAACATCTTCAAGAGACAATAAGTCTCAAAAGACGGAAAACCCTAAAGAATCTACAGAGTTTCTGCTGTACACTGAAAACGATATGACATTCTCTATAGACTGATTTTCTAATTCACTCCATACGGCAGGAATGCTCCAAATAATCGTCCATCTACTTGGCATGCTTTTCGTTACGCATTCGTAATGCAACGTCCATTCTGATGGAATCATTACAGAAAACCCTAAAGTGTCGTTGCGATAGATATTGAGTGACATTTGAATAATCTCCTTTATTAGTTCAGCACTATTTAACCTTCAACGCCGAATATGCCAGCTTACGCCTGCCAATTCCGGCGGCAAGATAGGCAAGCAACTCCTGCCATTTCTTGAGCTGGTCAAGGGCAGCCTTCGGGCTTGGGGAGACTGGTTCGTTGTCGCTGCTCATGACTCCACCTCCTCTCTCAAGCTGCTTCAGATGCCCGTTTCATCACCGCATCTCCGCCATAACCTCGCGCAGCAGCGCGTCCCGTTGTCCGCCAAGCGGCATCCGGCAGCGGATCAGGTTGGCATAGACCCCGGCCCGCTCCGCCTTGCCGAGAAAAAGCAGCCCGGCGAGGCGGTCTTGCTCAAAAATGAGCCTGCGGTAGTTGCCGCCGCAGGCTTCCGCGACAACCTCATGCCGTCCTGCCGTGCTCTTGAGCAGTCCGGCGGAGAGCAGGGGCAGTCCAGCGATTTCCGTGCTGTTCATCACGGCGAGCATGGGCGGCGCAGCGGCCTTGCCGCCGCTCATGTTGCAGCCAGCAACTCTGCCGCTGTGGACGGCATTGCTCCAAAGGCCGCTGACCGCCGTGCTGCCGTCAGCTTGATCGGTGAATTGAATCAGATCACCGGCGGCATAGATGTCAGGCGCCGAAGTGCGCATCTGCTGATCCACCACCACGCCGCGCTTGATCTCAATTCCTGACTGCGCGAGAAAGGCGATGTTCGGCTTCACGCCTGCGGCCAGCAGGACAAGGTCTGCGGCAGCTGTGCGGCCCGAAGCGAGGCGCACGCCGCTTGCCCGTCCTGCTGAAGCGGTGATTTCCACCGGCGCGTCGCTGATCAGGATCGTCATGCCCTGCTGCCGCAGACGGTCGGCGACAGCATCAGCGGCAAAGGCATCCGCCCGCAGCGGCAGAATGTGCGGCTGCTGCTCAATCACCGTGACTGCCAGCCCGGCCCGCAGCAGAGCCTCGGCAGCCTTGATGCCCACCAGCCCGCCGCCGATCACTGCGGAGAAGATAGGGGATGAGCGGACGGCAGCAGAACGGCAGCGGCTCGTCCGCCACCACCCGGATTTCCGCGTCCGGCAGATTCCGTCGCACAGCGGCCAAGCCCGACGCAGCGGCAATCGAGCCGCCCACAATCACGTAGTCCATCCTGATTTCTCCGTTTCAATACTGCGCTGTTCAGACGATCTTACCTTCTTTCACATACTCGCGCAAGATGGCCGCCTCCAGCCGCTTTGCGTCTAACGAGCCGCAGCCGTCCGCCAAGGCTTCAAGAGCGCAGTAGTGGGTCACGTTGAGGATGCCTGAACCGGTGAGTTCAAAGCGGGCGGCAATTTGCTGCCAGTTGATGTCTTCGGCAAGTTGGAGCTGGGGCGGGAAGGTCTTCTGCCAGAGCAGGCAGCGTTCTTCCGCGCTGGGTTTGGGGAAGTGGATGATGGTTTGAAAACGGCGGATGAAGGCATCGTCAATATTGCTGCGCTGGTTGGTGGCCAAGATGACCAAACCATTATATCCCTCAATCCGCTGAAGCAGATACGCGACCTCCTGATTGGCGTATTTGTCGTGCGCGTCGCGGATGTCGGTGCGCTTGCCGAACAAGGAATCCGCCTCATCAAAGAAGAGTATCCAGTTTTTATGTTCCGCCTTGTCAAAGAGCCGGGCCAAGTTTTTCTCTGTCTCGCCGATGTACTTTGACACCACCCGCGACAGGTCGATGCGGAAGACCTCCTTGCCGGTTTGCTTGCCGATCAGGGTCGCGGTCAGGGTTTTGCCGGTGCCGGGCGGGCCGTAGAACAAGGCGCGAAAGCCGGGCTTGATTTTTTTCCCCATGCCCCAGTCTTGCAGCAGCGTGTCGTTGTGCGTGATCCACGTTTCGATTTCACGAATCTGGCGCAGAGTTTTGGCGTTCAGCACCAGATCGTCCCAATCTATCCGGGTTTCGATATATTCAGCCGGAAAATCCATGCTGAAGCGCGGTTTACTCACCGTTCCGAGCGTGAGCAGCTCAACGATTTCGCTATCTAAAAGCAGCCGTCCGCTCATTGTCGGCTCGCCGTCGCGCACGGCTTCGAGCCAGAGGATGCGTTTTTGCGTGAACCAGTGTTCCGGGCTGAGAAGCTGCTGGACAGCAAGGCGTTGTTCCAAGTCATCACCGGCAAGGATGAACTGGGCGGTCTCGCCGGTGGGCAGGATGCCGCGATGATTTGTTCCTTTGATGCCGCCGAATTCCGGGAAATCGCCGCCTTCTGGCAGGTGTTCGGCGATGATCTGGCCGAAGAAATTCGGATGCAGGTGCGGGGCGAGAGCCAGCATCAGCAGGGTGAATTCCTCGCAGCCAAGGTTGCAGTTTTCGATGAACGACGACAGGGAGGACGGCCCGCCGCAGAGATTCAGCGGGCCGATGGCGAAATGTTCTTCTTGGCCGAGATGCGCCCGCAGGCGGCTGGTCACAACAGTTTTCAGCCAGTCAAGGGCAAGCTGAAGATTGGCGGCATGGGCATTGCTCATGAAATAGATGCGGCGGCGTTTGCTTTACTCTTCATTGCCGCCTCAAGAATGCGATAGCTGAACAGCAAAGCAGTCCTCACAGCACCGTCATCACCGCGTTGCTCGGCTCGCCTTCGCCCGCCTTGTTGGCCGCGATGACCCGGTACTCGAATTCCTTGCCGCGCTCCTGATTGTTCAGTGTGGCCTCGGTTTCTATGGCCATGCCCACGGTTTCCCAGTCTCCACCGGGCAGCTTGCGCCGCTCGATGCGGTAGGAGGCTAGTGCGCCGCCGTCCGCTGGAGCCTTCCAGTCCAAGGTCAGCCAGCCTGCGCCTTGACGAGGTGCCTCCAGCGAGCGGGGTTGGCCCGGCGCCTGAAGCGGGGTTTTGGCCGCCTTGCCGCTCCAGCCGAGCGCGGCGAGCTTGGCATCATTGCCGCTCACCGTGTTTTCGGCGTAGCGCAGCGCGGAACGCATCGCCGCAGTCAGGTTCTCCTGCCCGTGCTGCTTGGTCTCGGTGGACTGCTGCGCCTTTGCCTGATCCGCGACCTGCGTGTCGCCCAGATTGTTGAAGGTGTCCAGCAGGGCTTGGAGTTCTGCCGGAGTGACCGGCGGGTTGGGGAAGTCCGGGTTGTTGGTCAGCCCGGCGATGATGCTCTGGGCCAATGCCTTGATTTCCGCCTCGCGGATGGGAAAACGTGCCATGATCAGCCTCCTGTCTGTTTTCGTTTGCTTTTTTTCAGCTGCGGTTGTGCCGTCCGCTGTTTCAGATGCCGCATCTCACGCCGCATGTGTCGCAGATGAAGCTTCATCTGCGACGGATAACGCTTCATCCGCCTCAGTTGAAGCCGTATATGCCTCATCCGCAGCGTCATTCATCGCGTCTCACGCTGAAGACGGCCCAACTGAAGCGTGAGATGCCGTGGTTGCAGCGTCATCCGTCTCGTCTGCGGCTTCAGGCGCGGTGGATGAAGCCGCAGATACCCCGGAATCAGCCATGACTCATCCATTCTTGCTGGAGCTTGCCGATGTCATTCATCACCTCGTCCGCTGTCAGATTCGAGACGGGGATTCAAGCTGCAACCTCGAAAGCCCGGCGATTTGCGCCGCCTGGCTGACAGTGTGAAGGATTGTTTGTTTGTTGCCATTATTCCCCTGCCTGTTTAAGAAGGTAATCCAAGACAGACTCACTGAATCTGAAGTTTGTCTTTCTGATTTTATCGACAACAGGATGAAGCACCGTCAACAGCCCGGCCTGTTTCGCCTGCAAAAGGAGACCGAGCGTGCCGGAATATTTCAGATGAAGTCGTTCTGCAACTTTCCTTCCTTTGAGATCATCAATAATTAAGATTGACCGGTCGATTTCCAAAGATAAAGCGATGGCACTTGCTTCACCGGCATCAAGGTCCATCTCCAGCATATCTTGGTAACGTTTGTTCTCCGGGGACTTTATTTCTATCCAATCCGGCAGTTCTTCTCCGAATTCTTTTTGTATCGTCGGAGTGATATAAACTTTTTCGCAAAGACGGCGCAGCAGATGGATCTCGTCAATCTTGCCGAGAAGAATCAGGCAGCTTGTGTCAGAAATAATAATTTCAGAACTGTGCTGCATCGCGCAGGATATCCGCTGGAGGGTAATTGATCAGCGAGACATTATAATCCGCCAATATCTCAGAGAAAGCTCTTTTTGAAAGTCCGGCCAGCTCGGCAGCCTGTCCCAAAGACAGCTTCCCGGCCTCATACAGCTTTGCAGCCAAGAACCGCTTGGTTTCTCTGACATTGAGTTGCAGACGCTCCGGTATGGTTATTGTGCATTGCGGCATGATATTCAACTCCTTGTTGGTGCTCCTGTTGCTTTGCTCCGCTGCAAATCCTGCGTCAAGAACGCTGTAAATTCTGCTTTTTGTCTCTGCGGTTGCCAGGTCACCGGATTGATGGGTTTCGTTCCTCTTTTTGAGGAAGTGTTCAACAGTAATCATCATGCAATCTTGTTAATTAGCTGCCGCAACATATCGCCTGGAGAAACATCTGGCACATCGAACTTCACATTATCAAGCGAGATGTTGAGCGGTTGTCCTTCCTTGTAGTGGATAGGGAAACGCACACCAAACTCCAAATTAGAGCCGAGTTCGTAGGCGGCCAACTTCCAAGTGTTGTCGTATAGCCGTAGCACAATAAATTGACTATAAACATGGCTGCTGAAAAATCTCATCTGTCGAACAGCCAAGTTTTCTTCTGAGTGCCTTTGCTTGCGCCCATTTATGCTCTATGGGGTTCAAATCAGGAGAATATGGCGGAAG
>NZ_JBLWEM020000048.1:0-13922 GCF_048287365.2 Candidatus Electronema sp. JC
TTATTTCTTCCAGCATGATATCGAAAATATCACGCTGAACGCCAACTGCTCTCTTGAAATCCGCGTCGCTGAGGACGCATACGTTTTCGTTTCTCATAGATGTTTTTTATCAAAAAGTTACGACTTATGCAAGAGGTCTAAGGTGAAGAAGCTGTCGGGCTACTCCGGCGGGCCATGCAAGAGCGGCAGCCTTGAGCATGTAACCTTTTGGGCGGATTTCGACCGCAGCGGCAGTTTTGAGACCTGTCTTGGCACGGCCAGCGTCCGGGCATACGATCTGGATGACAGCTCGGAGCAAAGTGCCCCCCCGAAGGACGGCGTTTGGTATGCTGTTCGACTGCCTGTTGATTTTGACAAATACCGCTCGCACTGCCCAAAAGGGCCGAACTTGGTGCCGATCCGCGCCATCCTGTCCTGGAGCGTCCCGGCTCCCTGCGCCAATCCCAGCCATATTCCCGCTTGGGGCAACCGCGAGGAGACGCTGATCTGCATCGCGCCCAAGGCAGGCGACGTGACCAGAGGAAAGATCAGCATTCTTGGCGGCATTCCAGTTTCGATGATTGACGACAGCACCGGCCTCACCACAAAGGATGCAAAATTCGCCACTAACAACTTGCCGCCCGATTCATATGGCGGCAGACCATGCCCCTTCGGCGGTTTGGTCACGGCGCAGGGCGCGCCATTGCTGGGTTTCAGCTATAAATTGGAAGTGATTCCGGCGGTTGGAGGAGCAGCCACGGCAGTGGTGAACGATCTGATGCTGACACGGGCGGACGGCACGACGTGGACGCATAAGGCTGATCCGGCGACAGGCCGCTTCAATTATGTTCCCTTTGAAAACAACATCAATGGGCTGCTGGCGCGATGGGGTTCATCCGGTGATGCAAATTGGACGGTACGGCTGATCTCTTTCAACGGGGATGCGTCAAATGTCGGCAGCAGTCCGGTTGGTGGAGCTGACGAACATCTGATTCAGCTCGATAACACTGCGCCGCAGGCGGAAATCTTGATCACAAGCGGCGCAGGCGACTGCGGCAAATTCAAGGTGGGCGATGTGATCAAGGGGAGATTTACGGCGCGCGATTATGTTGTTGGTCACGATTCTCTTCTGCGATACACGCTCTCGGTCGCGCCGCCGGACATCAACCATCCGGCCATCCGGCCAAATCCAAGTTCAGGTTTTGTCAGCACGGCAGATGATTGGCAGCTGGAAACGGCTGTTGAGACAATCGTGCAGACAGAAAAAATGCAGCCCTGCGGCTACGTGATCAGGGTGGATGTTTGGGACCGCGCCATTGTCAACAGCCAGCGGGTTGGACATCACGCTTCAGACAGCGTCGGCTTCTGCTTGGAAGAGCCGAAGAAGTAATCCGCTGTTCAAAAAATAAGGCGCCTCCGGTTCTCCGGGGGCACCGTACCTGCCTGAATCGAAAGATTTCTCCGTAGTTCGATAGAATCAACTGCCACTGCCACGCCGGGAAAGTTTGGGACTGCGAGGCTTTTATCCTCGGCGGCAACCTGCTTCGGCTGATCGGGCAGACGGCATCATGAAGACGGCGGCGGAAGCCTGCTTCTCCTTGGCGCGGCGCAGCTGCAAGGCGCGGTCAGTGACACCCAGCATCTGCGCGGCTTTCTGGAGGCTGCCCCCAGCATCCTCCACGGCAATCCGCACCGCCAAATCTTCCGCCGTCTGCCCGATTTCCTTCAAACCTTGGCCTGCGGCGAGAGCGCGGCGGATGACCTGCTCCAGCCCGGCGGCCAGCCTGTCCGGGCCTGCGGCGGCGGCCCGATCATTCGGCGGAATGCAGCCGATGCTGAGGATGCCGCCGCCCGCGTGGCGGTGCATGAGCCGCAGCACGCGCTGCTTCAGCTCGCGGACATTGCCGGGATAGTCGTGGCGGAGAAAATACTCCCGCACCGCCTCGTCCATCTCCGGCGGCGCCTGGCCCGGACACAGCTCGCTGATGAAATGCCGGGCCAGAGGCAGGATGTCCTCGCTGCGCTCCCGCAGAGGCGGCAAGGTGCAGATCAGTCCGGCCAGCCGGTAAAACAGATCCGCCCGGAAGCGGCCCTGCCGCACCTCCTCTTCCAGATTGCGGTTGGTGGCGCAGATCAGGCGGAACTCGCTCCGCCGCCAGGTGTTGCCGCCGACGCGCTTGTAGGTACGCTCTTGCAGCGCGCGCAGGAGCTGGGCCTGAAGCGGCAGGGGCAGCTCGCCGATTTCGTCGAGAAAGAGCGTGCCCTTGTCGGCCAAGGCCAGCGCGCCCTCCCGCTGGCCCGCCGCGCCGGTGAACGCGCCCTGCTCATGGCCGAACAGCTCGCTGCCCGCCAGCTCCGGCGTGAGCGTGGTGCAGTCCACCACGACAAAATCGCCTTTTCGGGGCCGCTGATCCAGCTCATGCGCCAGCCGCGCGGCCAGCTCCTTGCCGGTGCCGCTCTCGCCGTTGAGCAGGATGGGAAAGGCGGTGAAGCGGCCCGCCTCGACCAGCTCGCGCAGCCGCGTCTGCCAAAGTCGGCTGCCGCCGGCCATCCGGCTTTGCAGCCAGTCTGATTCCAGCAGCGCGTCCACCGCCGCCCAGCGTTCAAGCCGGGCCTTGACGCTGGCGGCCAGACTGTCGCGCTCCTCCTCGCGCCAGATCAGCACGTCCGTCGCGCCGTCCGCCAGCAGGCTGTCCGTCTCTCCGGGCCGGAGCTGACGGGAAAGGCCGACCGCCAGCACCCGGTTCCGTCCGCCGCCGCAGGTTTCACGCAGAAGACGGCAGACCTCCTCGCCCGGCTCGCTGAAAAACAGGATGGAACGCCGCCACGCCGCCGCCTGATTTCTGACCTGCACCCCTGCCTTTTCCAAAGCGTTCAAACACTGCCCCGCTGCAAAAGAACATCCGCATCCGCACGAATACACCGCCGCCGCATTCATTCACTCCTCCCTGAACGATAAGTTGCGCCTCAACAACGGATTGCCGGGCTGATCAGACTGATCAGCCCCAGCCTGCGAGCATAGCGCGGATGACGTGTGAAAACAAGGAACTGGCGCGTCTAAAAGAGGAACTTTGGAACCTCAGGCGTGTCTGCGGCAAAGAGGGCTGGCCGAAACATCTTGACACATTTTGGAAAAATTACTATTACAGTGCGGCATGAAAGGCAGCAGCCGCTGCAAAAGATGACAATTTGCCCGATGAACAACAAAGAGATGATAATCTGCCGTAGAGTTCTCTCCGCCGCCAGCGAATCGCTGGCAAGATGCAAAGCGGCCCAGTTATGAGCCGCCGGATTATCGTTGTCGGCGGCGGCGCAGCCGGGCTGATGGCCGCTGGCCAAGCAGCGGAAGCCGGGGCCGAGGTCGTTCTTCTGGAAAAAATGGCCCAGCCGGGCCGGAAGATCAAGATCTCCGGCAAGGGCCGCTGCAACATCACCAACAGCGCCGAGCTGCCCGACTTCCTTGCCCGCTTCGGCAGAAACGGCAGGTTCCTCCGCCAGTGCTTCCAGCACTTCTTCAATCAGGATTTAATCCGCTTTTTCGAGGAGTGGGGTTTGGCCACTGTCACGGAGCGGGGCGGCAGGGTTTTTCCTGCGCAGGGAGGGGCAGGCGATGTGGTCGCCGTGCTTCAGAACTGGCTGGAAACTTTGCCGGTCTCGCTGCGGCCCGGATCGCGGGTGGACGAGCTGCTCATTGAGGACGGATGCGTGCGCGGCGTGCTCTGCAACGGCCAGCAGGTTCTTGGCGGCGCAGTGATCCTCGCGGCAGGCGGCTCTTCCTATCCGGCCACCGGCTCCAATGGCGACGGCTGCCGGTTGGCGGCAGAGGCAGGGCACAGCATTGTGCCGCTCCGGCCCGCCTTGGTGCCGGTGGAGACGGACGGCGGACTGGCGGCGCGGCTGGCCGGGCTGCATCTGCGCAATGTCGGCGTGCGCCTGCTGATCAACGGCAGGAAGCAGGTTGATGCTTTCGGCGAGCTGCTCTTCATGAAGTACGGTCTCTCCGGCCCGGTCATCCTCACCTTGAGCGGCCTGATCGGCGACGCGCTGCGGGCGGGCGCGCAGGTCGGGCTGCTTTTGGACATGAAACCGGCCTTGGACGAACAGAAGCTCGATGCCCGCCTGCTGCGCGACTTCGCTGAACGGCGCAAAGAGCCGATGGCCTCGGTGCTGCGCGGCCTGCTGCCGGAGCAGATGGTGCCGGTGTGCTGCGCGGAAACCAGCTTGGCGGCGGAGCGGCTGGCCGGAGAGGTCACGGCGGCGGAACGCAAACGGCTGCGCGGCTGGCTGAAAAGCATTCCTTTCACGGTCACAGCCTGCCGGGGCTTCAAAGAGGCCATCATCACCGCAGGCGGAGTCAGTCTGGCGAAAGTTGACCCGCGCACCATGCAGTCCAAGCTCTGCAAGGGCCTTTATCTGGCAGGCGAGCTGCTCGACGTGCAGGCCGACACCGGCGGCTACAATCTTCAGGCCGCCTTTTCCACCGGCTGGCTGGCCGGGCGGTCAGCGGCGGCACAACAGCGGCGGGAGGAGGAAAATGAATCTTGATCCGACGACCGTCGCCCTGACGCGCTGCTCCAGCTATGCGCAGCCGGAGCTTGACGAGACCTTGGCGCGGGTGCTGAGCGCAATCAGATGGCCTGGCCTGCGCTCGGCAAATGTCCTGCTCAAGCCGAATCTGATTTCTGCCAAACACAGCCGTCTCGCCTGCACTGAAGGGGCGTTCATTACAGCGGCCGCCCGCTGGCTGCTGGCGCAGGGAGCGAAGGTCAGCATCGGCGATTCGCCCGCCTTCGGCACTGCGGCAATCGTCTTGCAGGCGCTGGGCATTGCCGACGAGCTGGCTGCCCTTGGCGTGGAAATCAGGAATTTCCGCAAAGGACGGCGGGTGAAGCTGCCTGACAGCAGCGGCTGGGCTGTGCTCGCTGAAGCGGCCTTGGACTGCGACCTGCTGGTCAGCCTGCCGCGTGTGAAAGCCCATGCCCAAACCCGGCTGACCTTGGCCGTGAAGAACTGCTTTGGTTGCGTGGTCGGGCTGCGCAAGTCTTGGTGGCACATGCTCTATGGCGGACATGAAAATGACTTCAGCGACCGCCTGGCGCAGCTTCCTGGCATCCTGCCGCCCATTCTCAGTCTCGTTGACGGCATTGCCGCCATGCACATCACCGGCCCGCTCCGGGGCGAGCCGTATCCGCTCGCGCTGGTCGGGGCTTCGATGAATCCAGTGGCAATGGACACAGCTCTCCATGCAGTTCTCGGTGTTGCGCCGGAGCAGAGCCTGTTGATGGCCGCCAGCCGCCGCGCTGGGCTGACTGGCGCAACCATAGAAGAGCTTGCATTTCCGCTGTCAGCTCCTGAAGAGCTTCTGGCAAGAGATTTTCTGCTCCCGGATGCATTGAATCCCATCCGCTTCAGCCTGTTCCGTTACCTGAAAAGCACAGTTTGCCGACTGCGGCTTCAAAGACAGGATCTGAAATAGGATGTCTTTTTATATTTTATAAATGAAGCAGCATGAAATGCATATAGATGTCATTTCGATCAACACAATCAGGTTTTTATAATTTCATCACAGCGGAGCAGACGATGGCTGGAGGATACACCCACATCACCTTGGCGCAGCTGGCCCTCGCGGCGGCGCAGCAGAGCGGCCTGCTGGCCGAGGAGCACTGGCAGGCCTTGGGCTTATGGAAAAAATTCGTGCTCATCGGCTCGATGGGGCCTGATTATCCCTACCTTGATGTGGCGGATGCACGCTCCGCCGCTTGGGCTGCCGCAATGCACAGCCCGCAGGCGCTGGACTTCATCCGCGAGGCGGCCTTGCGCGTCCGCCTTCTGCCTGACACGGCTGTCCGCCAGAAATGCGCGGCCTGGCTTTTCGGCTTCACCGCGCATTGCGTGACCGACGGCGTGGTGCATCCGGTGGTGAATGAGAAAGTCGGGCCATACGAGCAGAACAAGACGGAGCACCGCCGCTGCGAGATGTCGCAGGATGTGCTGGCCCATGCCCGGCTGAATTTGGGGCCGATCGAGCTGAACCGGCAGCTTTCGTTCAATGTCGAGCAATGTGCTGAGGGCGGCAGCCTGTTCAGAATGGACCGCGACATCCGCCTGCTCTGGCACGGCGCGCTGAACGCGGTCTGGCGCGGCGGCCAGCAGGAATCCAGCCGTCTGCACGACTGGCTGCGGCGCTGGTTCGGCGGCGGGGCGGCGGCAGGATTGCCCGCGCCGGCGGCGGACGAATGGCACCGGGCTATGCGGCGGCTGCTGAAGCTGGCCGAAAACGGCGGCAGGCTCGCCCCGTTCGCCCGTCATGCCGCCGCCAAGGTCGGGCTGACCTATCCCGAGCAGCCGGAGCCGCAGTACATTTTGGGCTTGAAAGTTCCGGGCGGCGGCAGGATGGATTTTGAAGAAATTCTCGCCAAGGCTGCCGAGCAGATCACGGCGTTCTGGGGCAGTCTGTCGTTGAGTCTGCAAGGCAGGCCCTCGCCCTTGGACAGCATGGCCGGCTGGGGGCTGGATGACGGCCTTGATGCCCGCAGCAAACACGTCTTCTGGAGCTGATCATGAGTCCTGACCGCAAAAAATTGCTGCGCATCCTGCTCATCGTCGGGGCAGTTGATCTGCTGATCGCCGCTGGCGCGGCGTACTGGTGGCTGAACAGGCAGGCCGGGCCGCCGCCGGAAAAAGAGGAAGCGCAGCTGGCTGCGCCGTTTGTCAATCTGAGCGCGGCGGTCGAGGTGTATTTCTCAGACCTGCCGGAGGATGCGCCGGAGCCAGAGGAACAGGAAATTCTGCGGCGGTCGGCGGCGCATGATCCGCGCCTGCTGGAGCCTTTCACCGGCTGGCCGCTGCGGGTGCGGCAGAATGGCAGACACGCTCTGCTGCTGCTCTGCACCAAGGATGGCCGCCACGCCCTGCTGGAGGACGCAGGCTGCACACCCCAGCTTGACCGGCGGGCGGAAAGCGGTCAGCCCTGCGACTTCACGCTGCGGGTGGAGGACGGCTGCCGGGTCACAAGCCGGAATTGATCAGGCCGCCACCCGGAAAACCTCCTCCAAAGTGGTCGCGCCTTCCAGCACCTTGCGCAGGCCGTCCTGGCGGAGGGTGCGCATAGGATGCTCGGCAGCGCCCTGCGCGGCCCGTTTGAGCTGGCCGGAATCAGAGGTGGTGAGGATCAGGCTTTTGATCTCTTCAGAGAAGACCATCAGCTCGTAAATGCCCTGCCGCCCCTGATAGCCGGTGTGCAGGCAGGCTTCGCAGCCACGGCCCCGGTGCAGCGTCGCGCCGTGGAACTCCGGCGGCAGATTGAGCTGCTCGATGGATTCGCGGGACGGCGTGTACGACTCCTTGCATTTGTCGCAAATCCGCCGCACAAGGCGCTGGGCCATGACCGCATTCACCGACGAGGAGACAAGGAACGGCTCCACGCCCATGTCGATCAGACGGGTGACGGCGCTGGCCGCGTCGTTGGTGTGCAGGGTGGAGAAAACAAGATGGCCGGTGAGTGCGGCCTGAATCGCCATCTCCGCTGTTTCCAAGTCGCGAATCTCGCCGACCAAGATGATGTCCGGATCTTGCCGGACTATGGTGCGCAGGCCGTTGGCGAAGGTGAGGTCAATCTTGCTGTTGACCTGCATCTGACTGATGCCGTTGATTTGGTACTCAATCGGATCTTCAACAGTAATGATGTTCACATCCGGCTGATTGAGCACGGTCAACGCTGAATAAAGGCTGGTGGTTTTGCCGCTGCCGGTCGGGCCGGTGACAAGAATAATGCCGTGCGGGGCCTTGATCAGTTTCATCAGCGTCTCAAGGTCGCGGGAGGACATGCCGAGCTGATTGAGCGAAAGCAGGACGTTGGATTTATCTAACAGGCGCATGACGATGCGCTCGCCAAAAGCTGTCGGCAGCGAGGAGACGCGCAGGTCAATGTTCTTGTCCGCCACCCGGATTTCAATGCGCCCGTCCTGCGGCAGCCGCCGCTCGGCAATGTCCATCTTGGCCATAATCTTGACCCGCGAAAGCAGCTTGGCCTGCACGTGTTTGGACGGCGTGATCATGTCGTAGAGAATGCCGTCCACGCGCTTGCGGATTTTGACCTTGTCTTTGTACGGCTCGATGTGAATGTCGCTGGCACCGTCACGCACCGCCTGCGAGAGGATCAGATTGACTAATTTGATCACCGGCGCGTCGCTGGTGTCGTCGAGCAGATCAGCTGTCTCCTCAATCTCGGAGAGCAGGGCTTCCGGATCGTCCTCGGCGATGTCTTGCAGCACCTGATCCGCCGCGCCCTCGCTGTGCCGGTCATAAGCCATGTTGATGGCGACCAGAATTTCATCTGCCGGAGCAAGGCAGGTGCGCAGGCCCTCCAGTCCGAGCACCCTCTGCACGTCGTCAAGCTGCTGAAAATGATGCGGATCGGCAATGGCGATGAACGATTCTTCCGGCGTGGCCACCGGCATCATTTTGAATTTCCGCAGAAAGGCGATGGGAATTTTTTCCGTGAAGAACGGACTGGGATTGGGCGGCAGCGACATTTTGATTTCTAAACCGAATTGCTGACTGACCGCCCGCAGCAGCTCGTCCTCAGAAATTTTCTTCTGCTGCACCAATATCCGGCCCAGCCGTCCGCCTTTCTCCGCCTGCACCTTGAGCGCAGCGGCAATCACATCCTGCTTGATGCCGAAGGATTCAACTAAGACTTCTCCGAGATGCTTCATGGGCGGCGGTTTTGTAATCTTTGGGGTATTCAAATATTTTATCCGCAGCATCCAGCATGGACAGGATGTTGAGCTTGTCTTTCTCAAACATAGATTATCTCGTTTTTCAGATAATCTTTAACGTAAGGCTTTAAATATTTTTCGCGGCACAAATCAACATCGCGCTGGAAATGATTGGTTAAAAATTCTCTGAGCCTGCTCTTCTTTTCGTAAACATTTTCAGTGCCTTCTTGGAATTCAAGAATAATATCTATATCGCTATTATCGTTCTGTTCATTTCTGGCAAAAGAGCCAAACAAGCCAAGTTTTGAAATATGATATTCATCTTTTAACGATGAAAGATGCTCACCGAGAAACCTTATTATGCTGTGCTGATCTAACATTGTGTCTGCACACTATTGAAAATTATTTCTACGCTTGCGTGTGAGATTAAATTCAAGAAATATGATTAATTTCTTCTGATACTATATTTATAGGATTACATTGCTGCTGAGACAAAGTTTCACTTGACAATAATTTCATATTATCAATATGTTCACTGTAAATATTAAGATTTCCTCTGTTTTGGATGTATACCTCAACACTCCTGAAACCTTTTAGCTGATTTTGAAGATTTTCTCGTTCAAGATAATCAGATATTTCGCCAAGTTTAAGATTAACAAGAAAATCAGCCTGAATGAGTTTGTTCCTCGCGTCCAGTAATTCTGTTATGTTTCTTTCCTGTTCCTTAATTTTTGACAAATTCTTCTTAAGCTCTGCTTCATGCTTTTCATCCATCTCTTTGTTGTAATTTCTTAGCTCTTCAATGATACTATCTTTTGACTGCCTGATAAACTCTTTGTATTTTTTCAAATCTTCTGGCATGTCGCTAATAAGATTTCTGTATATCTCTCCGATTTCTTTTGTTTCTTCTATTCTTCTTTCCATAACCTCTAAAGTTTTTGATTGTATCTCGATAGTGTTGTTTAAAGAAAAAATTTGTTTCTTTAGCCCATTTATCAAAAAATAAAGAAATGTTACTACGCCACCGCCTTGCAAGACTCCTGTTGCAATAGTTGTAATTTGCTCGATATTCATAGTTGTTACATGAGATAAAGTCACCCTGCCGCCCCAACGACGGCAGGGACAAAACAGTACAACTCACTTCACCGGCTTCCACTCCTTCAGGAACGCAGGCAGATGCCCTGCCTCACGCGGCCCGATGGTGATAGTCCAGTCCGGCAGCTCCTCTTCCAGCTCGCCCTTGATGGTGGCGAGATAGCCCGGAATAATCAGCTCGCGGTGTTTGACTTTGTCGGCAATGCCGGACTTTTTGACAAAGGCCGCGATCAGGTCTGCGCCGAATTTGCCCGCCGCCCACGCGGTGAGCACAGACAGGCCCTCGGTGTCTTTGATCAGCAGCCAGCTCGGCACCTTGGAGCCTTCGATCTCGCCGGAGACGATGAAGTAAGTCAGCGAGAAGTTGCAGGTGATCAGCACCGGCGAATTCTCGTCCGGCCCAGTGATCGGGTAGATGTCCTCGGCCACGACCATTGGCCGCTGCGGATCGGTGAAGATGTTGAGCTGCTCCAGCAGAAGCGGGAAAAGCACGTCGCCCTGGATGTCGGAAAAGACGGCGATTGCCGCATACTTGGCCATCAGCACCGAGCCGATCATCGCCTCCATCATCAGGTCGTCGCACATCTCGCAGGGGAAGGCGATGACCGGGAAGCCGAGGGCCTTGAATTTGGTCTTCACCGCCGCACGCCGGGCAACAATGCTGTCCTCAAAAGCGGCCCGCAGAGTTCTCGCGCCGCTGTCAATCACCATGTCCTTCACACCGGCGGCCATCAGCTTGTCCACTGTGGCGATCAGGTCATCCAGATTCTTGCCTTTCACGCCGATCACGCAGCCGGTCTCCTTGGCCAGCGCGGCAAAGGCATCGGCATTGTCGGCATTCGCGCCGTAGAGCAGCGGCTTGTTGTCACCGCAGGCCGCAGCTCCGGCCTTGAGGGCGTTCACATCGCCGCTCATCAGGATCAAAGCCTGTTTGGGCGCGGCAGCCATGACCTTCTTCGCCATATCCGCCAGCGAAACGCCGCCTGCGTCTTTGATCGCCACCAAGTTGTTGCGCATCATCACGCCGACGCGCTCATACTCCAAGGTCGCAGCCCGCTTCAGTTTGCCGTCAACAGAGGCTGCATCCTCGTTCGTGCTGATCAGCACCGCAAGGCCGGTTTTGTTTTCAAAACGCTTCTCGTGCCGGAACTGGCAGGTCTCGCCGCCTGCGGTGAAGGCCGCCTCGCCGCCGCCGATCTTGATCGTGCGGATGGGCGGAGCCGATGCCTCGCCAATGGTGGTCTTGGCCTCCTCGCTTACATCAGGACATGCTGCAATTTCAGCCTGGCCCGCCGCCACTTTCATGGCAAAGGCCAAGCAGGTGGGGATGCCGCACTTGCCGCAGTTGGTCTTGGGCAGCATCTTGAGAATCTGGATACCGGTTAACGCCATTTTATCCCTCCTGGTCAAAAAATCAGAATCAGAACACCGGGAGCAGGATTATCTGTCCGCCCGGCTGCTGGTGCTTTGTTATTTATCAATTTCATTCCCCTGCCTGCTGTAATGCCGAGGCAACAAGCTGCTCGCTCAACCAAATGCCGTGCTTTCTCATCCGGCTGACAGCATCCCACAGCAGAACTGCTTGGCCTTCCCTTTTTGCCCGAATCATGATGCCCAGCGAACCTGTAAGTGTCAACCCATTCAATCGGGCAATCCTCCTGCCGACTGCTTCGTCAATGCAAACCGTCTGGATATTTTTGTCCAACGCTGTCTGAATGACGGAGCTTTCACCCAAGTCCAAAGAATTGCGCAGATAAGGATGAATATTTGCCGTCCTGTTCAGCTTGAGCAGAAAGTCTGCTTCGTCAAATTCCTTGATGCCAAATTCAGTTGAGCCGGATGCAAAAATTTCTCTACAGACTTCATAGGGAACAATGACCTGTTTGTACAGCACCTTCAGCACATTCAAGCTGCCCAACCCGGCAATCAAGGCCAGCAGCGGCCCGGTGTTGATGACAAGTTCCTTTGCTTCAGGCATTGCCGATGTCCTCTGCAAGCTCATCTCCGTCAAGATCAAGCATAGGGACATTGAAACGATGAAGGTTCAGCAAAAATAGAACTCGTGGAATCCCGGCAAGTTTAGCCGCCATTCCTGAAGAAAGCCTCTTCATCTCGAACAATTTGACCGCCATAGCCATTCTTGCTTCTTCCTCAAACGACTTCTGCGTGAGCTGAAGCGCATCAAGCCAATGCTGCGGATATTGTATGCTCAGTTGATGCTGCATGATTTTTTATCAATGCGGAATACGTCATAAAATTTATATTGTGTACGCATCACCACTCCAGCTTGTCGAGCGCAACACCGTTGCACTCAAGCTCTTTTCTGGCCTCTTGAATGCTGCGAACCATTCCGTCAATTAATCTCAGATAGTCATCGTCGCTGACACAATCTGATCTGTCGAAAAGCCCAGCGGTAGCTCCCCTTCGGTCATCGCAGCCTTTCGTTCGTTCTGCGCTCAATGCCTTTTCTCGAAAGAGCCTATTCTTTTCTAAAAAGAAGGCTGTTTCTTTTGAATGGAGGCTGTTCTATTCAAAGAAAAACAACCTCCGTTCAGAAGAGAGGAACCTCGATTCAAAACAAATCTGCCTCTCTTTTGAATCGAGAGGCTTCTATCCTAACTAACAGAGCCTCGATTCAAAAGAGGACTGCCTCCTTTCAAACAAGAGCTACCTCTATTCAAAACAGACACCATCCTCTTTAAAATCGAACAACCTCGCATCATCCTCAAAGGTCAGCAAGGGACAGACGAACAGCTCCGCCCCTTGCATCGCCTTCGACAATCAGCTCATCGCCGCTTCCATCTCCAAAGCAGGATGGCCCTTTTCCTTCATGAAGGCCAAGATTTCCGCTTCGGTGGTGCCCTGCTCCTCGGTGGCGATCATGTCGTACAGCTCCGGCATCCCCATGTCCGCGCAGGCCGCCTTCAGCTTGTCGCTGATCTCCTCCTTCATCATCTTGGGCATCCAGACCATCCGCTTCAGACCGCCCTCAGCTTTGAAGAGCTTCTTGCTGGTCATGAAGTGCTTGGACACGCCCATGAAGCCGGGGGTCTGCATACCGCCGCCCGCCATGCCCGCGAGCGTCGTGAACTTCATGCCGGACGGAGTCATGCCCATGTAGTCGCGGTTGACGACCATGATGCCGTTGCACTGCGGCAGCATGGCGGCGATGGCCTCAAAGCAGCCGCAGGCGGTCATCGGGTTGTTCATCAGCGAGTAGCAGCTCACCTCGGTGACTGCGCCGCGCGAAGCCTGGTTGACAAACTCGTTGATGCCGCTGAAGTAGCCGTTGTCCGGGTCAGTGCATTCGCCTTTGGGAATCGGCTGGTTGGGGCCGGTGGGGTTGATCTGGAAGGAGGCCTTGCCGTCTAACCAGTTGTAGGCCCCGCACATGCCGATGCGCTCCGGAGTGATCACGCAGACATGGCTCGGCGCGAACGACTGGCAGAGGGTGCAGGAGTAGAAGACCTCCTCGGTCTCGTCGGTCATCGAGCCGAGACGCAGGTCGCGCTCGGTATAGACCTGCTTGGCCAAATCCATGACCTCCTCAACCTTATCTTGGACGGTGTAGATTTTCACCTGCACCTTGTCGAGGATTGCGCCGAACTCCTGATGCAGCTTGCCGTGCAGCACCTTGCCGATGTGCTTGAAGGAGAAGCCTTTCTCCACCGCGCCTTTGCCGATGCGCACCCACATGATGTTGCGCTGACCAATGTGCATGATGCCTTGCACATAGTTGATCAGGTGATGGAACTGGCGCTCCAAGATCGGCTCAAAGTCAGACTGCATCTCGCGGCCAGCAACCTCAACCAGTATGGCGATGGGCAGGTTCTGGCCCGCTTGGATGTCGCTGATGTCCGGGCCTTCGAGAATAACTTTGCCGTCCTCAACCTCGTCCATCTCCTTGGAGATCAAGACTTCCACGCCGGTCGTCCGCCCGCCGCCGCACTCCATGAACAGATCATCCTTACGGATGCGTTCGCCCTCAAAGGCCGGGCCGAAGGACATGGGGATGTCAATCTTATTGACGCTGACCTTGAGGCCGCGCACCTCGATGGCTTTCTGGACAATCTCCTCGTGCGGCACGTTGGAGACCACGTGCTCGTAGGTGCAGATGCCTGTTGGCAA